>DASVPJ010000018.1:0-153544 GCA_036382875.1 Mycobacteriales bacterium | reverse complement strand
CGCCCCCCCCGCGACCCGGTCGCGAAAACCACCGCGGCCGTGCGGGCCCCGCGACCCGGTCGCGAAATCCGCCGCGCGGCCGTGCGGGCCGCGCGACCGGGTCGCGAAATCTGCCGCTGCCGTGCGGGGCCCGCGACCGGGTCGCGAAATCCGCGGCGGCCGCCTGGGGCGCGGCGCGGCGGGCGCGGCATGACGAAGCCCCTCCGGGCGGGAGGTCCGGAGGGGCTTCGGGCGTTGCGGGTGGCGCGGGCGCTCGGGCGTTGCCGGCGGGCGCGGGTGGCGCGGGTGGCGCGGGCGGCGCGGGCGTTGCGGGTGGAGCGCGTTACGCGTCGGGCTCGGACCAGAGCAGCAGGGCGAGCTCCGCGTCGATGTCGAGGTACTCGCTCTCCGAGCCGGTCGGCACGGCGGCGTAGGAACGGGTCAGGAACTCCACCAGCTCGGTCAGCGACACCTCGAACAGGGCCTCGCCGGACGGGCTGGACAGCGAGAGGCAGACGGCGGCGGCGCCGTTCGCGCGGGTCGGCCACACCTTGACGTCGCCCTCGCCGACGAGGCGGGTCACGCCGTCGGTCAGGAGCTGCCGGGCGAAGCGCCACTCGACGGTGCCGCGCTCGCCACCGGTGTGGAACGTCACCAGCACGGCGTAGGGGTCGGCGGCGTCGTACGTGATGCTCGCCAGGACGGGCAGCGCGGTGCTGCCGGGGACCACGAGGCGCAGGTCGAGGTCCGCGGTGACGGCGGCGGGACGAGTGCTCATCGGGAGGGTCAGCCCTTTCGCTGGCCGGGGGGTGCGGTTGTACCCAGGAGAACGACGGCGTTCCCGCCCGGTGACGCGTGGTCCGCCTGGCGGTGGACATACCCGGACAAGCGGGAAACGACGCTCGGCCCGGCTCCTCGCGCCCCTCCCGCGGGGCGGTGCGGAACGTGCCGTCGTACGCTGCGCGCCTCCGACCCATCCGTTCGGCCCGGTCGGCCGAACACCTTCCGTGAGGACCGCCGTGACGCAGGCGAGGGGCTACGACGCCCTCGAGGACGGGCAGCTCTGCGCGCTCGTCGTCGAGGGCGACGGCGCCGCGCTGGAGGCGCTCTACGGCCGCTACGGCCGGGTCTCCTACGCGCTCGCCCGGCGCATCCTCGCCGACGACGTCCTCGCGCAGGACGTCGTGCAGGAGGTGTTCCTCACGGTGTGGCGGGACGCGCGGAGGTTCGACGCGTCGCGGGGCGGCTTCTCGACCTGGCTGCTGACCATGACGCACCACAAGTCGGTCGACGCGGTGCGCCGCGAGGAGAACCTCCGCAAGCGGCGCGCCCCCGCCGAGGCGCTCGACCTCACCGAGTCGACCGGCCCGGCCGTGGACGACGAGGTGTGGAACGCGTTCCGCCGGGACCAGGTCAGGGCCGCCCTGACCGAGCTGCCCGATCCGCAGCGCGAGGCGCTGGCGCTCGCGTACTTCGGCGGCTACACGCAGCGCGAGATCGCGAAGATCACGGAGACGCCGCTCGGCACCGTGAAGACCCGCATGCTGGCCGGCATGAGGCGCATGCGCGAGGCGCTGCAGGTGCCGCTCGACCCGGAGGGGGCGTCGTGACCGCGCACAGCGAGTGGGAGGCCCTGGCCGCCGGCCACGCGTTCAACGCGCTGGAGCCGGAGGACGAGGTGGCGTTCCTCGCCCACCTGGCCGGCTGCGACCGCTGCCGCCGCGACCTGGAGGCGTACGAGGGCGTCGGGGCCGGGATGGCGTACGCCGCCGAGCCGGCCGAGCCGCCCGCGGACCTCGGCCGCCGCATCATGGACGCGGCGATGCGCGAGCGCCCGCCGGTGCCGGTCCGGGCCCGGCAGGGCCGCCGGCTCGCCCCGCCGCCGCGGCCGCCGCGGCAGTCGGTGACGACCGTGCGGCTGCGCACGCTCGCCGGCGTGGCCGCGGTGGTGTTCGCGTTCGGCCTGATGGTGTGGAACGTCTCCCTCCGCGCCAACACCGACGCCGCGCGCGCCGCGCTGGGCCGCCGGGACGCCGCGCTGCGCTGCCTCACCGCCGGCGACTCGGCGGTCGCGACGCTGGCCGCGGAGGACGACCGCCGCGGCACCGCGTGCGTCGGCGGCGGCAAGGCGTACGTGTTCGTGGACCGGCTGACCCCGAACGGCCCCGGCTCGGTCTACGTGCTGTGGTGGCAGGACGCGACGGAGGGGCTGCACGCGGTGGAGCGGTTCGACGTGGCGTCGTCGGGGACCGGCGTGTTCGAGCTGCCCGCGCGGGTCGACCCGAAGGCGGTGCGCGGCCTGGCGATCTCGCTGGAGCCGGGCCGGGCGCTGCCGGCCACCCCGACGCAGCGGATCGCGTACGGAGCCGTCCGGGCGTAGCGGTCGCGTGGGACGATCCGGCGCATGGAGACGCAGTCGCCCGCCGACCCGTACGCCGGACTGCTCAAGGAGCTGCGCGGGCCGGTCGCCTCGATCCAGTCCTACGTCCGCACGCTGATCGCCCGCGACGACACGCTGTCGCCGTCGGCGCGGGCGACGATCCACCAGGTGATCCTGCAGCAGAGCCGGCGGCTCGACGGCTTCGTGGACGACATCGTGCTGTACGTGCGGCTGCTCGCCGGCGGCGTCGACACCGAGGACGAGGCGGTCCTGCTCTCCGGGGTGATCGAGGAGCTGCGCCAGCAGCTCGGCCAGCCGGAGCGGGTCACCGTCACCGGCGAGGACGTCGTGCTGCACACCGACCGCCCCGCGCTGGCGGCGGCGCTGCGGCGGCTGATGCGCAACGCGCTCGTCTACGGCCCCCGCCACGGCGTCGTCACGGTCGACGTGTCGGTGACCGGCGGCACCGCCGAGATCGCGGTCTCCGACACCGGCTTCGGCATCCCGTCGGCGCGGCTCGGGGAGGCGCTGGAGCCGTTCGTCCGCGCGGTGCACCCGGAGGAGCGGCGCAGCGACGGCGTCGGCCTCGGACTGGCCGTCGCGCGCGAGCTGGTCCGGCTCCTCGGCGGCGAGGTGGAGCTCCGCGACAACCAGCCCGGGCTGTCCGCGGTGGTGCGGATTCCGGCGTGATCCGCGCCGGGGGCGTTGTGTAGCATCGGCGCCGCGCGGGCGTATAGCTCAGTGGGAGAGCGCTTCGTTCACACCGAAGAGGCCCCTGGTTCGAAACCAGGTACGCCCACCCGTCGAACGGCCTCCGGCAGCGCGCCGGGGGCCGTTCTGCATGTTCCTGCACGTGCAGGTACTCCCTCTGGAACGCCTCCCGCCCGGCTGCCACCCTCGGAGTCGCCGGACGAGGGGGGCCGGCCGCCCACCGGGGGGGAGGGCTGTGGCCCCCGCCGCGATGCCCAGCGGCGGGGGCTGACCCCGCGCGCCCTATTCCGCCGAACACCCTCCGTAGCGGCCCCGCGTGGCGCACAATCGCCTCGGGACGTCCGACCAGGGGGGTGTGCGACGTGACCACTCCCGCGCCTGCCGCGGGTGCACTGGGACAGGACGCGCTGCGGCTCTACGAGACGCTGCTCGGCCGCCCCGGCACCAGCCTCGACGAGCTCGCCGCGCTCCTCGGCCTGCCCACGCAGTCCGTCGCGCCGCTCGTGGAGACGCTGCGGGACAGCGGGTTCCTGCGCGGCCCGGCCGGCTCGCCGGTCGCCGCGGCACCCGACCTCGTGGTCGAGGAGCTGCTCGCCGCCCACTACGCCCGGCTCGCCGCCGAGTCCGCCCGCATCGCGCAGATCCGCCGCGAGCTGTCCGGGATGTCCGGCGCGGTCCGGGAGGCGGCCGCGCGGGACCCGCGGGTCGAGGTCGTGCTGAACCTCGACGGCATCCAGGCGGGACTCGCCGAGCACACCGTGCGCTGCCGCGAGGAGCTGCTCTGCATGGTGCACCGGGCCGCGGGGCTCGGGGAGGCGTCCGCGCCGCTGCTCGGGCCGAACGCCGACGCGGCCCGCCGCGGCGTGTCGCTGCGCACGCTCATGCCGGACGACGTCACCGACGACCCGGACGGCTGGGCGTACGCCCGGGCGTGCGTCGAGTACGGCGACGACGTCCGGACCAGCCCGTCCATCGCGCTCATCGCGAACGTGTTCGACCGCCGGACGGCGATGGTCCCGATGGACCCCGACGACTCCCGGGCCGGCGCGCTCGTGGTGCGCAACCCCACGCTCGTGATGGGCCTGGTGTCGCTGTTCGAGCAGCTCTGGCCGACCGCGTTGCCGATCCAGCGCCACGCGCCCAGCGCGCCGCTGGAGGAGCGCGACCGGGAGGTGCTGGAGCTGCTGCTGCGCGGCGCCAAGGACGAGCAGGTGGCCCGCGCGCTCCAGCTCTCGGTGCGCACCGTCCGGACCCGGATCGCCGCGCTGATGGCGCGCGCGGGCGCCCGTAGCCGTTTCCAGCTCGCCGCTGTCGCGTTGCACCACGGGTGGATCAGCGCCGGGTAGCTCCGCCCGGCCCGCCCGCTACCCCTCCTGGAGAGGGGGGAGCGGAAACGGGCAGAGGCGTGCCTCCGGGGCGTAAGGGGGAAAATCCACCGCGAGGAAGTAGCAGTCAGTGACGAACCCCGCGACACTGGGCTGCGCCCCGTACGTCACGGGCAGGACGAGCAGCACGAAACCGAGCAGAAGGCGGCGCACATGGACCTCCAGGGGGATGAGGGGTTGGAACGTGCACGGTGCGACGTGCCCGTGATTACCCCGGGCTTCGAGTCGGTGTGGCCCGACGTCGAACGCCGCCTCCGCGCGCTGCTGTACCGGCGCGGCCTCGACCAGCCCTCGGCGGACGACGTCGTGCAGGAGGTGGCGCTGCGCGTGCTGGCCCACGGCGTGACGTTCGAGTCGGCCGGCGACCTGCTGCGCTGGGCCGCTCCGGTGGCCTGCCGGCTGCACGTCGACCTGCTCCGCCACCGCGCCCGGCTGACCGACCCGGAGGAGGCGACCGACCGCCCGTCGCGCGACGACGTGGCCGGCGAGGTGGCCGACCGGCTGGAGCTGCAGCGCGCGCTGCGCGCGATCGCCCGGCTGCGCCCGGCCGACCGCGACGCGATCATCGACGCCGTCGCGTCCGAGCCCGCCGTGCCGCGCGACCGGCAGGAGGCCGTCCGGCTCGCCGTGCGCCGCCACCGGGCCCGCACCCGGCTCGCCGTGGTGCTGGAGCAGCTCGCCGGCTGGGTCGCGGCGACGCTCGCCGGCTGGCGGGCGCTGCTGCGCGACCGCCGCGGCCACGTGCTCGCCGCGCTCGTCCCGGCGGCGGCCGTGCTGCCGTTGATCCTGTCGCCGCATACGACGCCGCCCCCGGACTCGGTCGCGGCGCCCCCGCCGGTCGCCGCGGCGCCCGCCGCGCCGGTCGTGCGGGCGATCGCCACCACCCGCGCGGTCACCGCCACGGCCGTCCGGGCCCCGGTGCGGCCGGCCGCGACGACGGTCAGCCGCACCCGGCGGGCCGCGCCCGCGCCGTCGGCGCGCCGCGAGGACGTCAAGGTGCGGGCGCCGGGCATCGGCATCGTCGCCGGCCGCGACGCGCGCCAGTCGGACGACAAGTTCCTCTGCGTCACGAACGTCCCCGTCGTCGACCGGGTCTGCACGCTGTAATACGGCCGCTGCCCGCGCGTGTACCTATGGGGGTCACCTCCGGGAGGCGCGTGGTGGTACGCGTGGCAGTGATCGACCTCGAACAGCGGACGGCGGTGGTGCGCGCAGACGACGACGGCGCACCCGGCTTCCCGCACGCGTTGCGCGGCGCGCTCGCCGCGATGCTGGCCGAGCCCTCGTGGCACGTGGTCGTCGCCATCGGCGACGACCGCCCGCCGCGCCCCGAGGTCGCGACCGTGCTGCGGCAGGCCGCCGACTGGGCCCGCGAGGGCGGGTGCCGGCTGTCCGTGTCGTCGTTGCGGGACGTGGGCCGGCTCACGTCGCGTAGTGCCGTCGAGCCCTCGGGAGCGTGACCTTCGCCTCTGGCTCCGGCACCCGCGCGTCCGCCACCCTGGGACGACGCCCGGAGGAGGCTCACGTGACGTTGCAGGTGTACTCGCGGCTCGCCCAGGTGACCTGCGGTCTCGTCGGACCGGGCCCGGTGGAGCTCTACGCGGTCACCCGCGCGGGGTCGCCGACGCCGGTGCTGCTCGTGGAGGCGTTCGCCGACGACGCCGTGGTGGCGGCCGGGGAGCTCGCCGTGTGGGACCTCAACCAGGCCCTCGCCGCGCTGCTGTCGCAGACCAGCCAGGCCCGCCGGCTCGCGCTGCGCGAGGACGGGCGCGGCCGCGGCGGCTACCTCGACCTGGTGACCGGCGACGCGTTCGCCGACGTCGAGGTCACCGTGACCGGACACGAGCGGACGGCGACGTACCGCTCCTCGCCGCGCGACGTCGCCGCCGACCTCAACGCCCTGCTGCACCACTACCTCGACCTCACCAGGCTGGCCGCGCGGGCGATCGTCCTGCCGGACGCGCGGTCCACCGCGGCCGCCGGCACCTGACCGCTCAGACCGCCGCCACCGCGTCGTCGACCGAGTCGTAGACGTCGATCACCGTGTCGACCTGGACCAGCCGCAGGGCGTTGCGCACGATCCGCTGCGGGCGGGCGATGACCAGCGAGGCGCCGGCCGACTTCGCCCGGTTGTGCGCCGCGACGAGCACGCCGAGCCCGGTCGAGTCGAGGAACGGCACGCCGTCCAGGTCCACGACGACCCCGGTGTAGGTGCCGACCGCGTCGGCGAGACGCTCGCGCAGCGTGGGAGCGGTCGCGATGTCGACGTCACCGTTCACGGAGAGGACGACGGCGCGGCCTGCTGGGGAGGCCTGGATCGCGAACGCCATCCGCGCCCGTTACCCGCTCTCCCGCGAGCCGGTCGCCCCCGTACCGGTGGTGCCGGTGGTGCCGGTGGTACCCGTGGTGCCGCTCGTGCCGCTGGCGCCGCTGGTGCCGGAGTCCCGCGCCGTGCGCGGCGGCGTCCAGCCCAGGTCCACGAGCGTCTGCTGGAACACCATCCGGGCGAGCGTCGCCCGGTCGGCCAGCTCCATCACCTCGGCCGGCTCCACGCCGTCGCCGACGGCGCTGGCCAGCTCGTCGCCCGCGCGCAGCCAGGCGCGCGTCGCCGAACGCAGCCGTTCCTCCTGCTGCTCGGTCATGCCGTTGCGGGTGCTCGCCACCGTGGCTCCCTCGTCGTCCTGTGCGGCCCGATATAAGCATGTCCCACCCTCACCGTGGCGACACCAGGCCGTACGGGTGACGTTTTCGCCCCCGCGGCCCCCGGGTCCGGCCCCCGCGCGGGCGTTTCCTGCAGCGAAGTCGCGCTGTGGCACGTTCGCTGCAGGAAACGCTCGCCGGTGCGGTGGGGCGGCCGGTGCGGTGGGCGCGCCGGGCGGGCGGTGCGGGGGACGCGCGGGCGAGTCAGCCCAGCCAGGCGGCGATCTGCGCGACCGCGGTGGACTCCCAGGCGAGCTTCAGGTGGTTGTCCGACAGCACCGTCGTGACGCCTCCGACCGTCCCGAGCCCGGTCGTGGACTCGCACGAGGCGCGGAACAGCAGCCCGTCGCTCGGCCCGGTGTTCTCGTTGTAGACGCCGGGGATGTCGGCCGTCCCGCCGCACAGCAGGTACGTCGTCACGCTCGACGGCACCCCCGCCGTCCGGATCGTGTCCACCAGCGAGCCCTGGTTGACCGCCGCCTGGATGCCGGGCGACCACGACGTGTAGCCCCAGCCGCCGTGGTAGACCGTGTACCAGTCCTGCTGCGACCCGTCGAGCGCGTAGACCGAGTCCCAGCGCTTGAGCATCTGCCGCTGGCCGGGGTACGTGTTCGCCGTCCCGGTGCCGGTGAACGACAGCTCCGGGTGGTCGTACAGCACGCCGTAGCACAGGTACGTGGACACGGCCGAGGGCGCGTTCAGCGCGCCGCCGCACTCCGGGTACACCGACACGGTGCCGGCGGTGCCGTGCCGCCACGACCAGTCCAGGCCGTTGTTCGCGTTGCCGAGCAGCAGCAGCTTGCGCACGTCGCCCTGGTACGCCCGCCCCCACGACGGCTTCACCGAGGAGACGTACATCCGGGCCGGGAACCCGCCCTTGGACCAGCCGACGAGGTCCACCTTGGTCACGCCGAGCTTCGCCTTGATGACCGCGATCGCGTCCGACACGAGCTGCGCCTGGAAGTAGTTGTCGCCCTGCTTGTGCGGGAAGTTGATCGCGAACACCTTGTAGCCGCGAGCGGACAGGTACTGCATCAGCCCGGTCGACGGGCACCCGGACCACGACCCGCAGCCGAAGCCCCCGGCCTCGTTCGGGTTGGCCCAGGCGCGGTCGGCGTTGTCGTTGGCGCCGTGCACGAGCAGCACCGGCGTGGCCTTGGCGCCGGTGCTCCAGCCCGGCGCGGAGTAGAGCAGGAACGAGTTCGAACGAGGCCGCGCGACGTTGCCGAAGAACGTCTTGCGCTGCCCGTCCTGGTCGCCCCGCCCGTCCGGCGGGTACGCCTCCGTCGGCAGATTGGCGTCCGTGTCGTGGTAGCGCTCGACGCGCACCCAGCCGTTGAGGATGCCGGTGGTGTAGGTGGCGTCGAGGACGTACGTCCCCACGGCCGGCGCGGGGGCGGCGGGCAGCAGCGCGAGGACGAGGGCGAGGGGGAGGAGGAGTCGTCGCATACCGGCTGTTCTAGACCCGCCGCGCGAGGCGTTCCTATGGGGATGTCACGAACTCTCCCGGGGATATCAGGCGGCGCGCGGCGGCGCCCGCTCGGTACGCTCGCGCCCCCGGCCGACATCCGGCCCACCCGAACGGAGCGACTCCCGTGCCCGACATCCGACTGACCCTCGACGGCTCGCCGATCGTGGCGGCGGAGGGCACGACGGCGGGCGAGGCGCTCAAGCTGGCCGGGACCAAGGCGATCGCGGTGCGCGACGCGGACGGCGACCTGCACGACCTGTTCTGGCCGGTCGCGGACGGCGCGGTCCTGGAGTCGGTCCCGATGGACACCGAGGAGGGCCGGCACATCCTGCGGCACTCGGCCGCGCACGTGATGGCGCAGGCGGTGACCCAGCTCTTCCCGGAGGCGAAGTTCGCCATCGGGCCGCCGGTGCAGGACGGCTTCTACTACGACTTCGACGTCGAGCGGCCGTTCACCCCGGAGGACGTCGAGCGCATCGAGGCCCGGATGCGGGAGATCGTCGCGGCCAACCAGCGGTTCTCCCGCCGCGTCGTCTCCCGCGAGGAGGCGGAGGCGCTGTTCGCCGGGCAGCCGTACAAGCTGGAGATCATCGAGCGCGCGTCGGCCGGCCAGGCCGAGGGCGAGGAGACCGTCGACGCGGCCGGCCCCGAGATCACCGTCTACGACAACGACGGCGGGTTCACCGACCTCTGCCGCGGGCCGCACCTGCCCAACACCAAGGCCATCCCGGCGTTCAAGCTGATGCGCACCGCGGCGGCGTACTGGCGCGGCGACGAGAAGAACAAGCAGCTCCAGCGCATCTACGGCACCGCGTGGGAGTCGAAGCAGGCGCTCGAGGAGCACCTGCACCGCCTGGAGGAGGCGGAGAAGCGCGACCACCGCAAGCTCGGCGTGGAGCTCGACCTGTTCTCGTTCCCCGACGAGATCGGCTCGGGCCTGGCGGTGTTCCACCCCAAGGGCGGCACCGTCCGGCGCGTCATGGAGGAGTACAGCCGGCAGCGCCACCTGGAGGCCGGCTACGAGTTCGTGAACTCGCCGCACATCACCAAGTCCACGCTGTTCGAGATCTCGGGGCACCTCGGCTGGTTCCGCGACGCGATGTACCCGCCCATGCAGATGGAGGGCGCGGAGTACTTCCTCAAGCCGATGAACTGCCCGATGCACATCCTCATCTACCGCTCGCGCGGCCGGTCCTACCGGGAGCTGCCGCTGCGGCTGTTCGAGTTCGGCACCGTCTACCGCTACGAGAAGTCCGGCGTCGTGCACGGCCTCACCCGGGTGCGCGGGCTCACCATGGACGACGCGCACATCTTCTGCACCAAGGACCAGATGCCCGGCGAGCTGCGCAGCCTGCTCGCGTTCGTCCTCGACCTGCTCTCGGACTACGGCCTCTCGGACTTCTACCTGGAGCTGTCCACCCGCGACGACTCCGACAAGTTCGCCGGCGACCCCGAGCAGTGGGAGGAGGCGACCGAGGCGCTGCGCCAGGCCGCCGAAGAGTCGGGGCTGAAGCTCGTGCCCGACCCCGGCGGCGCGGCGTTCTACGGCCCGAAGATCAGCGTGCAGGCGCGCGACGCGATCGGCCGCACCTGGCAGATGTCGACCATCCAAGTGGACTTCCAGCTCCCGAACCGCTTCGGCCTGGAGTACCAGTCGACCGAGAACACCCGCGACCGGCCGGTGATGATCCACCGCGCGCTGTTCGGCTCGGTCGAACGGTTCTTCGGCGTCCTGACCGAGCACTACGCGGGCGCGTTCCCGGCCTGGCTGGCGCCGGTGCAGGTGCTCGGCATCCCGATCGCCGAGCGGCACGTGCCGTACCTGGAGACCGTCGTGGCGCGGCTCAAGGCCAACGGCATCCGGGCCGAGGTCGACGCCTCGGACGAGCGGATGCAGAACAAGATCCGCCGCGCGCAGGAGCAGAAGGTGCCGTTCATGCTGGTCGCGGGCGACCGCGACGTGGAGGCGGAGGCGGTGTCGTTCCGCTACCGGTCCGGCGAGGAGCGGCGCGGGGTGCCGGTGGACGACGCGGTGGCCGAGATCCTCGCGGTCGTCGCGCAGCGCCTCGTCGAGCCGAACGCGCTGAAGCCCGCCGAGTCGTGACCGGCGACCCCGACGCGTTCCAGCGGCTCTGGGCGCCGGAGCGCCTGGAGTACGTCAAGGGCGCGAAGGGGGAGGGCTGCCCGTTCTGCGCGATCCCCGGCGGCGACGACGAGGAGGGCCTCGTCGTCCGCCGCGGGGCGGTCGCGTACGCCGTGCTGAACCTCTACCCGTACAACCCCGGCCACGTGATGCTCGTGCCGTACCGCCACGTCGCGGACTACACCGAGCTGACCGCCGAGGAGGTCGCGGAGATCGGCGCGCTGACGCAGGCCGCGCTCCGCGCGCTGCGGGAGTGCTCCGGCGCGCAGGGGTTCAACGTCGGGCTCAACCTCGGCGGCGTCGCCGGCGCCGGCATCGCGGCGCACCTGCACCAGCACGTCGTGCCGAGCTGGGGCGGCGACACCAACTTCATGCCGGTCGTCGGCCGCACCCGGGTCCTCCCGCAGCTCCTCCGGCAGACCCGGGAGATGCTGGCGGAGGCATGGGACGCGTAGCCCGCGTGGCGGCATGGGACGCGTAGCCCGGGTGGCCCGGGTGGCCGCGCGGGCGCTGCTGATCGTGGTGTTCCTGGCGCCGGTGGCGTTCATGGTGCTCGGCTCGCTGCGGACGCCGGGCGGCGCGCCGGGGCGCGGCCTGCCGGTGGTGCCGGAGGGCGTCGCGGCCTACCGCGAGCTGGCCGCGCGCATCCCGCTGGGGCACCTGCTGCGCAACTCGCTGCTCGTGACGTTCGTCGCCGTGCCGGTGACCGTGGTGCTCGCGTCGTGGGCCGGGTTCGCGATCGCCCAGCTCTCCGACCGCGCGCGGCGCCGCGCGGTGGCGTTCGCCGTCGTGCTCCTGCTGCTGCCGGTGCCGGTCGTGTGGGTGCCGCGCTTCGCGGCGTACGTGCGGCTCGGCGTGCTGGACTCGTTCGTCCCGCTGGTCGCGCCCGCGCTGGCCGCGACGACGCCGTTCACCGTGCTGCTGGCGTACCGGGCGTTCCGGCGGGTGCCGCGCGACCTGTTCGACGCGGCGCGGCTCGAAGGCGCGGGCGCGCTGACGACGTGGTGGCGGGTCGGCGTGCCCCTGACCGCGTCGACGACGACGGCGGTCGCGGCGCTGGCGTTCGCCGCGCACTGGGGCAGCTACCTCGACGCGCTGCTGTACGTGCACACCCCGGCGCACCGGACGCTGCCGCTCGGCGTGGGGGAGCTGGCCGGGCTCGACCCGGCGGACTTCCCGATCCTGCTGGCCGGGGCGGTGGTGCTGACCGTGCCGCCGTTGGCGGCGCTGGCGCTGGTGCAACGCCGCCTGCTCGGCGCGGTGGACGTCGCGACCGACCGCTGACGCCGGCCCGGGGCGCCCCGCCCCCCAACTGTGAAGATCACCACGCGGGAGAGGGGGTCCGTGGGCTGCACAGAACGGGCCCGGCCCGGCCGCGGCGCCTGCGGGGCCGCGCCCCGGGGGCGGCCCCGGCGGCCGGCCACAGCGGCCGGCCACAGCGGCGGCCCGGCCTACGAAACGACGGAGGCACCCGGCGGGTGCCGGGTGCCTCCGAACGAAGCGGGAGCTAGTTGCCGTCCGTCACCTGCGCGTTGCCGCGGGCGAGCTGCGTCTGGGCGTCGTCGTCGCTGTCGTCGTCGTCGCACGTGGGGTCGCTCACGTACTGGAACGAGATCAGGTCGTTGTCGTCGAGGCCCTCGCCGTTGTCCGTGACCATCAGCGTGTAGCCGGTGGTGGTGCCGTCCGACTTCTCGCCGGTGCCGGCGATCCGCGCCACGTTGCCCTGCACGTCGACGCACGTCACGTCGCCCTTGAAGTGGATGCCGCCCTTGCCGGTGTTGCCGGTGCGGTCGATCACGTTGACGTTGCCGACGACGGTGCCGTCGACGCGGCGCTGCGCGGTGAACGCGATCGTGTCGCCGGGGCCGCGGCCGTCGCTGCTGAGCAGGATCTGGCCGCCGCCGGTGGCCTTGTCGGCGTCGCCGCCGGCGGTCGCCGGGGTGCCGAGCGCGGCGACGACGGCCAGGCCGACGGTCGCCAGGGTGCGCATGGACATGCGCATGCGAGGTACCTCCCTGCGTAGGGCCCCACGCGTCTCGGGGGGCGTCTGAGGATCGGGGCTGCCCTGCCCGCTGCTTCCGCGCCCGAAACGTCCCGATGTCAACCGAATCGGCAGGACGGCGCACCTGAGGTGCCGAATGCCCGTCCCGACCCTAGAGAGGCACCTCCTTGCGCAAGGTACTGATCCCGCTCGCCCTCGCCGTCGCGGCCGCCGCCACCCCGGCGCACGCAGAGCAGGTCCGCATCGGCGTGAACGTCGCCGACGACTGGAGCGCCACCGCGTACGGCTCGAGCACGAAGCCCGGCGAGTCGTTCGGCGGGTTCCAGATCGTCCGCGTCTCGGCCACCGACTCGACGGCCGACCCGCACGTCACGCTCGGCGGCTCGTCCGTGCCCGGCTTCGCCGGCTCGACGACGGGCACCGCGACCTACGTCGTCAACGCGCACCCGATGAACGGCACCGAGCCGAGCGCGTTCGCCTTCACGGCCGTCGTCGTCTGCGCCAAGGTCGCCGGCGACGTCACGTGCGCGCCGAGCGTCGGCGAGCACACGGTGATCTCGGCGGTCACCGGCCCCTGATGCGCCGAACGGTCCTCGTCGCGGCCGCGACGGTCCTCGCCCTGTGCGGGACCGGCGCGGCCGCGGCCGACCCGTGCGCGGCCGCCTGGACCGACGGCACGGGCGACACGACGTACGGCCTCGTCTACCCGGTCCCGCTCGACGACCCGGACCTCGACGTCACCCGCGTCACGGTCCGCGCCACCCGGGCCGACCTCGTGGTCACGGTGACGGTGCGGCGGCTCACGCCGGGCGGGCCGGCGTACGGCACCGGCCACGGCATCGGGCTCTACCTCACGAAGTACGGCACCGCGCTGTCGTTCGCCGCCCGGCGCGACGCGACGTACGGCGACCGCACCTACGCCACCGGCGACACCGCCACCGCCCGCACCCCGGTGCGGCTGGTCGTCGACGCGAAGCACAGCGCGTACGTCCTCACGGTGGCGCGCCGCGACGTCGCGCGGCTCGCCGGCACCCGGACGAACGGCGGCGTGCTGACCGGCGTCGGCGCGTTCACCCTGCGCAGCGACCACCTGGCCGGCGCCTCCGAGGCGGCCGGGCTGAGCGGCGGCGGCGTCGGCACCGACGCGGACGACGCGCACCCCGGCGACGGCGCGCGGCTCGACCTCGACCGCTGCGACCGCCGGTGAGGACGCTCGCCGCCGCGGCCGCCGCCGCGTTCGTCGCCACCGCGCTCGTCGCCCCGGCCCGCGCCGCGGGCGTGCCGGTCGTGACGGACGGCTTCACGTTCAGCGGCCCCGCGGGGTCGCAGGCGCTGGTCCGGCTGCGCGACCCCCTCGGCCCGCCCGGCCGCGCCGGGCAGGGGCCGCCGCTGACGCTCACCGCGTCCTCCGGCGACGTGGCCGGCCTGGCGATCCTCGGCGCGTCGCGCTACGACGTCGCCGTGCGCGCGCTGCCGCGGTTCCTCTGCGGGCGCGGCGACTGCGGCCCGGAGGCGTACGACACCGACGCCGACTCGAACGTCCCGCACGGCGAGCGGCTCCCGGCCGGCGTGTACCGGCTGGTGCTGATCGGCGCGCCCGGCGCGCGGGTCACCGCGACCGTGCCGCCGTCCTCGTCGCGGGCCCGGCCGCTCGCCGTCCGGCCCGTGTCCGCCGGGCGCCCGGAGACCGCGCCCACGGTCGACACCGGCGGCGTCGCGGACGGGCTCGACCAGCAGGAGCGCGGCACCTGGAGCCGCCTGCAGACGCACCGCCGCGCGCTGGTCGGCGTCGTCCACGTGGCCGGGCTGCGCTACGGCAACGCCGTCACCTACAACGGCTCCTGCCCCGGCCACGAGAACGCCGGCAACGCCGCGTTCACCTCCGCCGGCGGCCCGGTGCCGCTGGGCCTGGCGTGGCAGGAGGCGTTCGGCACGTTCGTCACGGCCTGCGAGAGCACCGGCGTCGAGCGCACGGTCACCGCGTCCTGGATGGGCCGGGTCGACGCCGCCGAGGCCCGCCAGCACGGCCTGGCGTTCTACGTGCCCCTCCCGTAGGGGCTCAGGCCAGCGCGAACGGCCCGCAGCGGCGGATCTCGTCCAGCGTCCAGGTGCCCGGCTCGGGGAGCGCCCGCCACACCGCGACCGCGACCACCCGGTCGCCGTGCACGACGCGAACCAGCCGCCGGTCGGCCGCGCCGGGGTAGCCGGCCGGCTCCGCGACCGCGCCCGGCGGGGCGCCCACCGCCGCCTCGGTCAGCGCCAGCGGGTCGCCGGTCACCGGCTCGCTCACCGCGCGCAGGTCCTCGACCCGCGGCGTCGCGCAGTCCACCCGGTCGCCGGTCCAGCGGTCGTGCGTGTCCGTGACCCGCAACGTCGCCGCGCCGGCGCCGCACGACACCGTCACCCGGCCCGGCGGCAGCGGCACGTCGACCGCCGTCTCCCCGGGCGGGACGAACGCCGCCACGTCGCCGACCACGAGCGGCACGACGTCGCCGGTGGCGTTCGTCACGACCAGCCGGGCGCCCGCGTCGCCCGCGTCCACCGTCGAGCGGGTCAGCGACACGCCGGACGTCGAGCAGGACACCGCCGCGAGCGCGGCCGGCTCGGGCGCGGTCACCGCGCCGTACGCCGCCACGGCCGCGAACGCCGCCAGCCCCGCGACGACCGGCCGCGCGGCCCGGCGGCGGGCCCGGCGGCGGCGGTCGAGCGCCCGCCCGCGGGCCAGCGCCGACTCGGCGAGCGACCCGGCGTCCGGCGCGGGGGCCGGGGCGCCGCGCAGCGCGCCGCGGAGGTCTACCACGACGCCCCCGGCTCCGGCCGCAGCGCCGCCACCTGCTCCTCGCCGAGCAGGGCGCGCAGCCGGGCGAGCCCGCGCCACACGTGCCGCTTCACCGACCCGGCGGAGCAGCCCATCGCGCGCGCCGTGTCGGCCTCGGACAGGTCGTCGTAGTAGCGCAGCACCAGCGCGGCCCGCTGCTTCGCGGGCAGCAGCCGCAACGCCGCCACGACCCGCACGCGCTCGGCCACCGCGGCCGTGTCGTCCGGCCCGGCCGCGTCCGGCGTGGCCCGCACCGGCACCTCGCCGGCGGAGCGGCGCCGCCACCACGCGGCGTTCGCGCTGACCAGCGCGCGGCGGGCGTACGCCTCGGGGTCCGACACCGACGGCCAGCGGACGTACGTCTCCGCGAGGGCGGTCTGCACGAGGTCCTCGGCCAGGTGCGGGTCCCCGGCGAGGAACCACGCGGTCCGCGCCAGCGCCGCGCCGCGCGCGCGGACGAACGCCGTGAACTCGGCGTCGCGCGCGTCCATGCAGCCCCTCCGGAGTCGGTTGCCGGAAGACTACGGTGCGGCGGGACCGACTCCTGGTTGACCGGGTTGCGAAGGTTTTTCCGGCCGCTAGCGTGGCCGTCCATGCGCCGTTCCCGCCTCGCCGCCGCGCTGTCCGCGGCTCTGCCCACCGCCCTGCTCGCCGGCCTCGTCGCCTGCTCCGACGGGGCCACCAACCCGGGCGCCACGCCGTCCGGGGGCGCGGGCCTCTCCGGCACGATCACCGTGCAGGCCGCCGGGGGAGAGGGCGAGCTCAACGCCCTCCGCTCGATGATCGCGGCGTTCGAGACCGCGCACCCCGGCACGAAGGTCGAGCTCACCGGCCTGGCCGAGCAGGGGGAGCACATCGCGAAGCTCGGCACGGCGTTCGCCGGCGGCACCCCGCCGGACGTGTTCCTGCTGAACTACCGGCGCTTCGGCCGCTTCGCGCAGCAGGGCGTCATCGACCCGCCGGCGCTGCCCGCGGGCGAGTACTACCGGCCGTCGCTCGACGCGTTCACCTACGGCGGGCGGCTGCTCTGCATGCCGCAGAACATCTCCTCGTCGGTCGTCTACTACAACGTGAAGCTGTTCGCCGACGCCGGCGTCGCGCCGCCGCGGGCCGGCTGGACGTTCGCCGACCTGGAGTCGACGGCGGCCGCGCTGAAGGCGAAGGGCGTCAAGACGATCGGCTTCGAGACCGGCTTCCGGACGGTGCCGGCGTTCGTCTGGGCCAGGGGCGGCGAGGTCGTGGACAGCACCGACAAGCCGAGCGTCATCACGCTCGGCACGCCCGAGGCGCGCGGCGCGCTGGAGTACCTCAAGCGCCTGCTCGACAACGGCGGCGTGACCGCGACCGACGCGGCCGCGGCCAGTGCGGAGGACCGGTTCGCGCAGGGCGAGCTGGCCATGTTCGTCGACAGCCGGCGCGCGGTGCCGGCGTTCCGCAAGGCGGCCGGGCTCGACTTCGACGTCGCGCCGCTGCCGAAGGACAAGACCGCCGCGACGCTGCTCGCCTCGGACGCGTACTGCGTCGCCAAGGCCTCGAAGAACGCCGCGCTGGCGCGGGAGTTCGCCCGCTACGCCGTCGGCCCCGACGGCGGGAAGGTGCTCGCCGAGTCCGGCCGCACCGTGCCGTCGCTGAAGTCGCTCGCCGAGTCCGCCGCGTACCTCGCGCCGGACCAGAAGCCCAAGTCCGCGCGGGTGTGGCTCGACGTCATCCCGACCGTGCGCCGGCTGCCGAACGTCGCGAACTGGAACGAGGCCGAGTCCACCGCCACCGACCTGCTGGAGCAGTACTTCGCGGGGAAGGCGAGCCTCGACGCCACGGTGACCGGCATCGAGAAGGAGAGCCGCCGCGTGCTGGCCCAGGAGGGATGACCTCCCGGGCGGCGTTCGCGGGCCTCGGCCACCGTTACCCCGGCCGGGACGCGTGGGCGCTGCGCGACGTCACCGCCGACCTCGCGCCGGGCGAGGTGCTGGCGGTCGTCGGCCCCTCCGGCTCCGGCAAGTCGACGCTGCTGCGGCTGCTGACCGGGCTGCTCGCGCCCACGGAGGGCGAGGTGCGGATCGACGGCGCCGACGTCACGCGCGTCGCGCCGGAACGCCGCCCCGTCGCGATGGTGTTCCAGGGCTTCGCGCTGCTGCCGCACCTGACGGTCCGGGACAACGTGGCGTTCGGGCCGCGGGTGCGCCGCGAGCCGCGTCGCGTGGTCGAGCGCCGGGTCGCCGGCGTGGCCGAGGCGCTGGACATCGCGCGGCTGCTCGACCGACGGCCGGGCGAGCTGTCCGGCGGCGAGCGGCAGCGCGTCGCGCTGGCCCGCGCGCTGGTCCGCGAGCCGGTGCTGTTCTGCCTGGACGAGCCGCTGTCCAGCCTCGACCCGCAGCTCCGCGCCGACGCGCGGCGGCTGCTCGCGCCGCTGCTCCGCGAGGAGGGCCGCTGCGCGGTCTACGTCACGCACGACCAGGCCGAGGCGATGACGATGGGCGACCGGGTCGCGGTGCTGCGCGGCGGCCGGCTCGAGCAGCTCGCCACCCCGCGCGAGCTCTACGACGCGCCGGCGACGGCGTTCGTGGCGTCGTTCGTGGGCGCGCCGCCGATGTCGCTGCTGGACGGCGGGATGCTGGGCGTGCGGCCCGAGGACGTGCGCCTCGGCCCCGGGGACGACGGCACCGTCGTGGACGTCGAGGACCTCGGGCACGAGCGCCACGTCGCCGTCGACCTCGGCGCCCGCGGCCGGGTCGTGGCGCGCACCGCGACCGCACCGCCGCTGGGCGCGCGGGTCGGCGTCACCCTCGACCGCGTCCGCCGCTTCGGACCGGACGGGCGCGCGCGGTGAGGCGCCGGCTGTCGTACCGGGCCGGCACCCGGCTGCTGCTCGCGCCGTGGGTCGCCGGCTCGGTGCTGCTCGTCGCGCTGCCCGCGCTGGCCAGCCTGGCGTTCGCGTTCACCCGCTTCGACGGCATCGCGCCGCCGCGCTGGGACGGCCTCGACGTCATCGGCGACCTGCTGGCGTCGTCGGAGACGCGCGACGCGCTGCGCTCCACCGCCGCGATCGCCGGCCTCGCGGTGCCGCTGCGGGTGGCCGGCGCGGTGGCGTTCGCGCTGCTGCTGCACCGCTCCGAACGCCTCGCGACGCCGGGCCGGCTCGCGGCGTTCGCCCCGGTCGTGGTGCCGGACGCGGCGACCGCGCTCGTCTGGCTCTGGGTGGTCAACCCGGTCCACGGCCCGGTCGGCATCGCGGCAAGGGCGTTCGGCTTCGACGCGGGGCCCCTGCTGCTCGACCCGTGGGGCGCCCGCGCGGTGGTCGTCGCGATCTCGGTGCTCGCGCTGGGGGAGGGCTTCCTCGTCGTGCTCGCCGCCCGCCGCGAGCTGCCGCTCGCCGTCTACGAAGTCGCGCGGGTCGAGGGCGCCGGGCCCTGGCAGACGTTCCGCCGGGTGACGCTGCCGCTGCTCGCGCCGGTGCTGGCGTTCCTCCTCGTGCGCGACACGCTCGCGGCGTTGCAGATGCCGCTCGTGCCGACGCTGGTGCTGACCGAGGGCGGGCCGCTCAACGCCACCAAGACGCTGCCGGTGCTGGCGTACGAGAAGGGCTTCGAGGAGCTGCGGTTCGGCGACGCGGCGGCGGTGTCGTTGCTGCTGTTCGGGCTCGCGCTGGCGGTCGCCGCGGTCCAGCTGGTCGTGCTGCGAAAGATGGCCCGAACGGGCCATGTCACCTGAGCGCGGATCGGTCGCACACTGCGTGTCACCACGGCGGCTCTGACCCCGGACGCGCGCCCGCCGCGCGCAGTGGAGGGGCCGTCGGAGAGACAAGAGGACCGGCCGGAGCACCCCCCCGCTTCCCGCCGGTCCTCTTGGCGTCTCAGCCCGGGTCGCGCTCCGCGACCACGCGGATCACGCGGCCCCGCGCGTCGAGCACCAGCCACAGCGGCGGCCCGCCGTACGGCCCGCGCGAGCGCAGGTACTCCCGCAGCGTCGCCGGCGTGCCGCGCGGCTTGCCCAGCCCGGTGTAGCCGACCCCGAGGTAGACCTCGGCGTCGCGGGTGAGCGCGTAGTCGACCACGCCGCCCGACACGTCCTCGTACCCGGGCCACCGCCCCGAGTCCCGCGGCGGCACGTTCGGCGGCGAGTCGTCGGGCGTCGTCGCCGTGGCGAACGGGTTGAAGCGCAGGTGCAGCACGCCGCCGCGCTCCTCGTACGCCGCCGCCCAGCCGGCCCGGACCTCGACGCCGACGTGCTCGCGGCGGACGAGGGACGTGCGCGGCGTCCGCACCGCCGTCAGCGCGCCGCTGTTCGGGTCGGCGTGGACGAGGAAGTCGCCCTGCCAGGTGTACGACGACGCGAGGTCGCCCGGCGGCAGCACCGAGTGCGGGCCGTACTCCTCCCACCCCGTCGCCTGGCAGCCGTCCGGCCGGCTGCCCAGGCAGAACGCCCGCGTCTCCGTCGTGACGACGTACGTCCCCGTCATCAGCCGGTAGCCGGTCGCGGTCTCCTGGAACGACGTCGCGCGCGGCGGCAGCGGCGGGTACGACAGCCGCTTCCCCTCGCAGCGGTTCTCGAGCCCGACGACGCCGCCGCCGGGCTGGGTGGTGCCGGGCACCAGCCCGATGTCCACGTGGCCGCGCGGGGTGCTGTCGCGCACCGGGTAGGTCCGCAGCGGACCCAGCCCGGCGACCGTCGGGAGGCCGCCGAGGTAGCCGTAGTCGCCGCCGGGCCGGTCCCACAGCGTCGTGTCCGGGCACCAGCCGAGCAGCACCCGGGCGTGCTCGGGCCCGCCGATCGCCTCGTACGCCACCGGCGTGCCGCCGTCGCTGACGAGCAGCACCGGGGTGTTGTCCGGCAGCAGCAGCGGCGTGACGCTGCCGTCGCCCGGGTCGTGCGCCGACACGAACTCCTCGAAGTCGTCCCCGTCCGGCTCCGCCGTGGGCGGGTCGCCCGGCGGGTACTCCGTCCACCCCGCGTCGAACGACGACACGCTCGGCGACGGCGTGGGCGACGGCCCGGCCGCGGGCCGCGCCGGTGACCGCAGCGCGCCGGCCACTCCGATCGCGAGCACGGCCACCGCCGCCGCGCCCGCGAGCAGCGAGCCGAAGCGGCGCGGCGGTCTCTCGTCCCCCTGCCCGAGGACCTCGGCGTCGGTCACTCCTTGGCGGCCGCGGCCAGCACCTTCTGCGCGAGGTTCGCGGGCATCGGCTCGTGGCGCAGGTACGAGCGGGTGAACGTCCCGGTGCCGTGCGTCAGCGACCGCAGGTCGATCGCGTAGCGCACCACCTCGGTCTCCGGCACCTCCGCGTGGATCAGCGTCCGGCCGCCCGAGCCCACCGGCTCGGTGCCGGACACGCGGCCGCGCCGCCCGGACAGGTCGCTCATCACGGCGCCGACGTACTCGTCCGGCACCAGCACGCCGAGGTCGAGCACCGGCTCCAGCAGCGCGACCGAGCCGGCCTTCGCCGCCTCCTTGAGCGCCAGGCCGCCGGCGATCTGGAACGCCATGTCAGAGGAGTCGACGGAGTGCGCCTTGCCGTCGGTCAGCGTCACGCGGATGTCGACGACCGGGTAGCCGGCCACCGCGCCGCGCTCCATCTGCGCGCGCACGCCCTTCTCGACGCTCGGGATGAACTGCCCCGGCACCGCGCCGCCGAAGATCTTGTCCACGAACTCGAACCCCGCGCCCGACTCCAGCGGCTCGACGGTGATGTCGCAGACGGCGTACTGGCCGTGGCCGCCGGACTGCTTCACGTGCCGGCCGTGGCCCTGCGCCGGCGCCTGGAACGTCTCCCGCAGCGGCACCCGCAGCTCGACCTTCTCGACCTCGACGCCGTACTTCGTCTTGAGCCGGTCGAGCAGCACGTCGGCGTGCGCCTCGCCCATCGTCCAGAGGACGAGCTGGTGGGTCTCGGCGTTGCGTTCGAGGCGGACCGTCGGGTCCTCGGCGACGATGCGGTTGAGGCCGGTGCCGAGCTTGTCCTCGTCGGTCTTCGTCTTCGCCTGGATGGCGACCGGCAGCAGCGGGTCGGGCATGTCCCACGGCTCGATGAGCAGCGGGCCGTCCTTGTCGGACAGCGTGTCGCCGGTCTCCGCGCGCTGCAGCTTGGCGATCGCGCAGATGTCACCGGCCACGCACTCGTTCACCGGCCGCTGCGTCTTGCCGAGCGGGGACGACAGCGTCCCGACGCGCTCGTCCACGTCGTGGTCCTCGTGGCCGCGGTCGGCGAGCCCGTGGCCGGACACGTGCACCGTCGTCTCCGGGCGCAGCGTCCCGCTGAACACCCGGACCAGGCTGATGCGGCCGACGTACGGGTCGGTCGTCGTCTTGATGACCTCGGCGGCGAGCGGGCCGGCCGGGTCGCAGGTGAGCGGCGGCCGCGGCTCGCCGGCCGGCGACGTCACGACCGGCAGCGGGTGCTCCAGCGGCGACGGGAACGCGCTCGTCAGCACCTCGAGCAGCTCCGCCATGCCGAGGCCGGTCGTCGCCGACGTCACGAGCACCGGGTAGAACGAGCCCCGCGCGACCGCCGTCTCCAGGTCGTCGACGAGCACCTTCGTGTCGATGTCCTCGCCGCCGAGGTAGCGGTCCATCAGGGTCTCGTCCTCGGACTCGGCGATGATCCCCTCGATGAGGGCGTTGCGCGCGTCCTCGATCAGCGGCAGGTGCTCGGGGTCGGGGTCGCGCTCGACGCGCGAGCCCGACGAGTAGTCGAAGATTCGCTGCGACAGCAGGCCGATGACGCCGCCGACGTGCTCGTCGTCGGTGTGCAGCGGCAGGTACAGCGGCAGCACGCCGTCCCCGAACACCCGCTGGCAGAGCGCGACCGTCTCCTCGAAGTCGGCCCGGTCCCGGTCGATCTTCGACACCACGATCGCCCGCGGCATCCCGACCGCGGCGCACTCGTCCCAGATCATCCGGGTCGCGCCGTCGATGCCGTCCACCGCGGACACGACGAACAGCGCCGCGTCCGCGCCGCGCAGCCCCGCGCGCAGGTCGCCGACGAAGTCCGCGTAGCCCGGCGCGTCGAGCAGGTTGACCTTGATGCCCGCGTGCTCGATCGGCGCGAGGGCGAGCGAGACCGAACGGTGCTGGCGGAGCTCGGCGTCGTCGAAGTCGGTGACGGTGGTGCCGTCCTCGACGCGGCCGGCGCGGGAGATCGCCCCGGTCGCCACGAGGAGGGCCTCGACGAGCGTCGTCTTCCCGGCTCCTGAGTGACCGACCAGCACCACGTTGCGCACATTGCCGGGAGAGCTGCTCACCGTTCCTCCTGGGGTCTCGCTCGCGTCTTCGGGTCCCCGATGCTTCACCCGTCGGCTGGCGCAGACAACCCCCTCCGGTACGGTCAGTGGTCAGATGTACGACCTGACCGCATTCGGGCTGAGCGACCTTGTTCGTCTCAGCGCGGCGCTGCGCGCGCGCGAGCCGGTCGAGAGCATGGAGGGCGCCGCCCGCGAGGTCGTCCGGCACCTCTACGACAACCTCCTCGACAAGGTCACCGGGGACCGGTCGAGCGTGCTCGTGCGCTTCTACAAGACGCACCCGTACGCCACCCTGCCGGACGACCTCAAGGCGTTCGCCGGGGCCGCCGACCCCGGCGTGGACCTGTCCGGCACGACCTGCCTCGCGCTGCTCGCCACCGCCGGCGCCGAGCCGGAGTGGAACGACCGCCGCGCCTCCGCCGCGCACCAGGCGATCCCGCTGCCGAGCCGGGCCGCCGTGGAGCGCTCGCCGATGGTGCACCGGCTGATCGAGGAGCTCGGCGTCGACGTCGCGGCGGTCGTGCGCCCGTCGCCGCTGCTCGTCGAGCGGCAGGCCCGGACCTACAACGTCTTCCACGTGCCCGACGCGGCCGGCAGCCCGTACGTCCCGGCGCAGGACTTCGTGGCGGCGTACGGCGTCAGCTCGGTCCTCGGGTTCGGCGGGCTGCTGCCGGACGGCAGCCTGTTCGCGGTCGTGGTCTTCTCGCGGACGCCGATCCGGCGCGACGTGGCGGAGCTGTTCAGCACCGTCGCGCTCGCCGCCGGGCTGCGCGCGCTGCCGTTCGTCGGCCGGGTGTTCGACGAGGACCCGCCGGCCACCATCGACGCGGCCGAGCACGCGCAGTGGACCGCCACCGCGTTGGAGCAGCTCCTCAACGTCCGCGAGCACGTCCTGCTCGAGCAGTCGCTGCGCATCGAGCAGGCGCTGACCGCGCTGGAGGAGCGCGCCGCCGAGCTCGCCGCGTCGCGCACCGTCCTCGCGGAGAGCGAGGCGCGCAAGGCGGCGATCCTCGAGGCCTCGCTCGACGCGATCGTCACGATGGACGCGCACGGCACGATCCTGGAGTTCAACCCGGCGGCCGAGCACATCTTCGGCTACCCGCGCGCGGTCGCCGTCGGCGCGTCCATGGCGGCGTTGCTGGTGCCGCCGTCGCTGCGCGACGCGCACGCGGCCGGGTTCGCGCGGCACCTCTCCACCGGCGAGGCGCGGATCATCGGCCGCCGCGTCGAGGTGCCGGCGCTGCACGCGTCGGGGCGGGAGTTCCCGGCCGAGCTGACGATCGCGCGGATCGACACGAGCGACGAGCCGATCTTCACCGCGCACGTGCGCGACGTGACCGACGCGAAGCGGCGCGAGGACGAGCTGCGCGAGCTGGCCGACACGCTGCAGGCCGGCCTCCTGCCGCCCACCACGCCGACGATCCCCGGCCTGGAGGTGGCGACCCACTACAGCCCCGGCGGGCACGGGCTGCGCGTCGGCGGGGACTTCTACGACGTGTTCCGGCTGGCCGGGGACGAGTGGGGCGTCGTCGTCGGCGACGTCTGCGGCAAGGGTGCCCGCGCCGCGTCGGTGACGTCGCTGGTCCGCTACACCGCCCGCGCCGCCGCCGCGCACGGCGGCGACCCGACCGCGGTGCTGCACGAGCTCAACATCGCCGTCCTCGGCGCGGGCGACGGCCCGGACGACCGGTACTGCTCGGCCGTGTACGCGACGTTGCGGCTGCTCGACGGCGCGGTCGAGGTGCGCGCGTGCAGCGGCGGCCACCCGCCGCCGTTCGTCGTCCGCACGTCCGGCGACGTCGAGGCCGTGGCGTCCGAGGGGCAGCTCATCGGGCTGTTCGAGGAGTTCGAGACGTCGTGCGCCGACGTCCGGCTCGAGACCGGCGACCTGCTCGTCCTCTACACCGACGGCGTCACCGAGTCGCGCGCGCCGGACGGCGAGCAGTACGGCGACTCGCGGCTCTGCGCGGTGCTCACCGCGCACGCCGGGCGCAGCGCGGACGACGTCGTGGCGGCGCTCGTCGCGGACCTCGCCCTGTGGACCGACGACCCGGGCGACGACGTCGCGCTGGTCGTGCTCCGCCCGTCGCCCGCGCCGGGCGCGTCGGCCGCGGCGACCGCGTAGGCCGCCGGTATCGTCGCCGCCATGCCGCGCTTCAAGGCGTCGTTCTTCGCGCCGCCGCTGCGGGCGCTCGGGCGGGCGCTCGTCCGCACCCCGATCCAGCCGGACCACGTCACCGTCGCGGCGCTGCTCGGCACGCTGACCGGCGCGGCCTACATCGCGTCGGGCCGGCTCGTGCTCGGCGGGTTCCTCTGCTGGGGCTTCGCGATGCTGGACAGCGTCGACGGCTCGCTGGCCAGGGCGCGCGGCGGCGGCAGCCAGTGGGGCGCGCTGCTCGACTCGACCTGCGACCGGGTCAGCGACGCGGCGATCTTCGGCGCGCTCGTGCTGCACCTCGCGCACGACGGCCAGCCCGCGCTCGCCCGGCTCGCGCTGTTCTGCCTGATGACCGGCGTCGTCATCTCCTACATCAAGGCCCGCGCCGAGGGGCTCGGCCTGACCTGCAACGTCGGGTTCGCCGAGCGCGCGGAGCGGCTGATCATCGTGCTGGTCGGCGTGATCCTCGGCTCCTGGGTCGACTACGTCCTCGCCGTCTGCCTCTGGGCGCTCGCGCTCGCCACCGTCGTCACGATCGGGCAGCGGGTGGCCGAGGTACGCCGCCAGCTCGCGCTCCAATGACCGGCCGCCTCGTCCTGCTCGCCTACGTCGCGGGCTGGCGGCTCGTCCGGGCGCTGCCCGCGCCGGTCGCGCGGTGGCTGTTCGCGAAGGGCGCCGACCTCGCGTACCGCCGCGACGGCAAGGGCGTCCGCCGGCTCCGCGCCAACCTCGCCCGCGTCGTCCCGCCCGCCGACCTCGACCGCGCCACCCGCGCGGGGCTGCGTTCCTACGCCCGGTACTGGCTGGAGGTCTTCCGGCTGCCCGTGATGGGCCGCGAACGCATCGTGCGCGGCGTCCGCTGCGAGAACGAGCACCTGCTCCGCGACGCCGCGACCAGCGGCGGCGGGGGCGTCGCGGTGCTCCCGCACATGGGCAACTGGGACGTCGCCGGCGCGTGGGCCGTGGTGACCGGGATGTCGTTCACGACCGTCGCGGAGCGGCTGAAGCCGGAGGGGCTGTTCGACCGGTTCGTGGCGTTCCGCGAGTCGCTCGGCATGGAGGTGGTCCCGCTCACCGGCGGCGCCGCGAACCCGTTCGACCTGCTCGCCGACCGGCTGCGCGGCGGCGCGCTCGTCTGCCTGATGGGCGACCGCGACCTGACCGCGCGCGGCGTCGAGGTGACGTTCTTCGGCGAGACCACGAAGTTCCCGGCCGGCCCGGCGGCGCTCGCGTTGAAGACCGGGGCGCCGCTGCTGCCCGCGACGCTGTGGTTCGAGGGCGACGGCTGGGTCGTGCGCATGCACGAGCCGGTCCCGCACACGACGATCCCCGAGATGACGCAACGCGTCGCGGAGGTGTTCGAGGAGGGCATCCGCGCCCATCCCGAGGACTGGCACATGCTCCAGCGGCTCTGGCTCTCCGACCTGGACCCCGCCAAGGCCCCGGTCGCGTGAACGTCGGGCTGGTCTGCCCGTACACCTGGGACGTCCCGGGGGGAGTGCAGGCGCACGTCCGCGACCTCGCCGTCGCGCTCACCGACCTCGGCCACCGCGTCGGCGTCTGCGCCCCCGCCGACGACGACGCCGACCTGCCGCCGTGGGTGACGTCGATCGGCCGCGCGGTGCCGGTGCCGTACAACGGCTCGGTGGCCCGGCTGTCGTTCGGCCCGGTCTCCGCGACGCGGGTCCGCCGCTGGCTCAAGCAGAACGAGTTCGACGTGCTGCACGTCCACGAGCCGTTCGCGCCGAGCGCGTCGATCCTCGCGCTGTGGTCCGCGCAGGTGCCGGTGGTGGCGACGTTCCACGCCTCCATCGAACGCTCCCGCGCGCTGCTCGCCGCGAAGGGCGCGCTCCAGCCGGCGCTGGAGAAGATCCGCGCCCGCATCGCGGTCTCGCCCGCCGCCCGGCGCTACGTCGTCGAGCACCTCGGCGGCACCGTCGTGCTGATCCCGAACGGCGTCCACGTCGCGCGCTTCGCGTCCGCCCCGCCACTCCCCGGCTGGCCGGGCGAGAGCGGCGCGGTCGGCTTTCTCGGCCGGATCGACGAGCCGCGCAAGGGACTCGCCGTGCTGCTGTCCGCGATGGAGGCCGTGCCGGGCGCGCGGCTGCTGGTGGCCGGGCCCGGCGACCCGGACGACGTCGAGGTGCCGGCCTCGGTGCGCGACCGCGTGACGTTCCTCGGGCTGGTGTCGGAGGAGGACAAGGCGCGGTTCTTCCACTCCATCGACGTCTACGTCGCGCCGAACACCGGCGGCGAGTCGTTCGGCATCGTCCTCACCGAGGCGATGGCGGCGGGGGCGCCGGTCGTCGCGTCGGACCTGGACGCGTTCAAGCGGGTGCTGGACGACGGGGACGCGGGGGAGCTGTTCGAGTGCGAGAACCCGGCCGCGCTCGCCGCCGTGCTGCGCGACCTGCTCGCCGACCCGGCCCGCCGCCGCGCGATGGCCAAGCGCGCGTCCGCGGTCGTCCGCCGCTACGACTGGCCGGCCATCGCCGACGCGATCGTCGGCGTGTACGAGACGGTGGTCGCGTGAACCGGCGTTCCGTCCTCGCGCTGCGCGCGCTCCGGCACGGTCTCGTGCCCGGCACCGCGCCCGACCCGGCGGTGCTCGACCTCGGCGTGCAGGACACGCCGGTCGGCTCCGCGCGGCTCGCGCTGTCCGCCCGGTCGCTGCCCGAGGACGGGCTGACGATGGTGTGGTCGTTCCGCGGCGGGCCGCACCTGCAGCGTTCCGCCGACCTCGCGTCGCTGGCCGCGGCGTTGCTGCCGCTGTCCGACGACGACGCGGCCGTGCGCCTCGCCGCCCTCGGCGCCGCCCTCAAGAAGGCCGGCTCGTCGCCGCTGGAGGCGGTGCTCACGACCGCCGCGGCGGTGCGTTCGGTCGTGCGCGGCCGGACCGTCAAGAGCGACCTCAGCGCGGGCGTCACCGCCGCGATCCCGGAGGCGTACTCGTCGTGGTGCCGCGGCTGCGGCTCGACGCACGTGAACGACCTGCTCCTCCGGCTGGCCACGCTGCCCGGCGGCGCGCGGATCGTCGACCAGGCGCCGCTGACCGTGGAGCCGATCCCGCGCTGGCAGGTCCCGACGGCCGCCCGCGACGTGCCCCGGCTCGTCCGCGCGTACCTCGCGCTGCACGGCCCGGCGAGCGTGGCCGACGCGGCGTCGTACCTCGGCACCAGCGGCCCGCGGGTCCGTTCCGCCTGGCCCGCGGACCTGGTGCCGGTGACCGTGGAGGGCCGGACGGTGTGGGCGCTGGACGAGCCGCCGGACGAGGTGCCGGAGGCGCCGTTCGTCCGGCTGCTCGGGCACTCGGACCCGTACCTCCAGATGCGCGACCGGGCGACGCTCGTCCCGGACCGGGCGAGGGCGAAGACGTTGTGGACCGTCCTCTCAGGACCGGGCGCGCTCGTGGTGGACGGCGAGGTGGCCGGCACCTGGCGCGCGACCCGCAAGAAGCGCCTGGACGTCGTCGTGACGCCGTGGACCCGCCTGTCCGCCGCGACCAGGTCGGCCGTGGAGGAGGAGGCCGCGCGCGTCGCGTCGGTGCGCGGCGTGGCCGAGGCGACCGTCGGCTACGCCTGACCCGAGACCCCGCCCCGCCCCGCCGCCCGCGCCGGGCTACCCCGCCGCCCGCGCCGCGCCGCCCCGCCCGCCGCCCCGCCGCCGCCCCCCAACTGTGAAGATCACCACGCGGGAACGGGGTGCCCCGGGCTTCACGGTTCGGCCGGGCCGCGGCCGGGCCGCGGCCGGCCCGGCCGGGCGACCCGCCCCGCCCGCCGCTCCCCAACTGTGAAGATCACCACGCGGGAACGGGGTGCCCCGGGCTGCACAGTTGGGGCACGGCGGCGGCCGGCCCCCGGCCCGCACCCCCTACAGTCCCCCCATGGGCGTCGTCGTCGCGGTCGTCGCGCTCGTCGTCGCGGTCGGCTCCTACCTCACCTGGACCGCCGGCCGCCTCGACCGGCTCACCGCGCGCGTGGACGCCGCGTGGGCCGCGCTCGACGCGCAGCTCGTCCGCCGCGCGGCCGCGTCCACCGACCTCGCCGCCCACGTACGCCGCCACCGGATGGTCCCCGACGAGCACGCGCTCGCCCTGCAGCACGCCGCCGCCGCGGCGCGTGACGCGGCGCCGCGGGACCGCGAGCAACGGGAGAACGAGCTCACCCGCGCGATCCGCACGGTGCTCGAGCAGGTCGGCGACCGCGGCGGCAAGACGGCCGCGCTCGCCGAGGAGCTGGCGGAGGCCGGCAACCGGGTGATGCTGGCCCGGCAGTTCTACAACGACGCCGTGCGCGACGACCGCGAACGCCGCCGCCGCTGGGTGCCCAGGCTGCTCACCGTCGCGCACCGCGGCGAGACCCGGCGGACGTTCTTCGAGATCGACGACGCGCCGGTGGGCTCGGTGGCGCGCACGGGCTGATTACGTCACAATGACGTTGTGAAAAACATCGAGGAGCGCACCCGCGATCGCGTGGCCGCGCTGCTGCTGCGGACCGGCGGCGCGACCGCCGCGGACCTCGGCACCTCGCTGGGCCTCTCGCCGGCCGCGATCCGCCGCCACCTCGACGCCATGCTCGAGAGCGGCACGGTCGCCGAGACCGAGGTCACGCACACCGGCCGCCGCGGCCGCCCCGCCAAGATCTTCGAGCTCACCGACGCCGGCCGCGAGGCGTTCCCGCACGCCTACGACGACCTGGCCGCGAGCGCGCTGCGCTTCCTCGCCGAGACCGGTGGCGAGGCGGTGGTCCGCGAGTTCGCCAAGGCACGGGTCGCCGAGCTGGAGACGCGCTACGCCGACGTCGCCGCCGCGCCCGTCGAGGACCGCCCGGCCAAGCTCGCCGAGGCGCTGTCCCGCGACGGCTACGCCGCCACCGCCGAGCCGGGCACGGTCTGCCAGCACCACTGCCCGGTCCAGCACGTGGCCGCGGAGTTCCCGCAGCTGTGCGAGGCCGAGACGGAGTTCTTCTCGCGCCTGCTCGGCAGCCCCGTGCTGCGCCTCACGACCATCGCCCACGGCGACTCCTGCTGCACCGCCCACGTCACTCCCGAAAGGTCGTCATCGTGACCACCACCCGCCCGGAGCTCGAAGGCCTCGGGACGTACAAGTTCGGCTGGTCGGACCCGTCCGCCTACGCGGACGGCGCGAAGCGCGGCCTCACCGAGGACGTCGTCCGCGACATCTCCTCGAAGAAGAGCGAGCCCGAGTGGATGCTCAAGCTGCGCCTCAAGGGCCTGCGGCTGTTCGAGCAGAAGCCGATGCCCAACTGGGGCGCGGACCTCACCGGCATCGACTTCGACAACATCAAGTACTTCGTCCGCTCGACGGAGAAGCAGGCCGAGACCTGGGACGACCTGCCCGCGGACATCAAGAACACCTACGACAAGCTCGGCATCCCGGAGGCGGAGAAGGCGCGCCTGATCTCGGGCGTCGCGGCGCAGTACGAGTCGGAGGTCGTCTACCACAAGATTCGCGAGGACCTCGAGGAGCAGGGCGTCATCTTCCTCGACACGGACACGGGCCTGAAGGAGCACCCCGAGCTGTTCAAGGAGTACTTCGGCTCGGTGATCCCGGTGGGCGACAACAAGTTCGCCGCGCTCAACACCGCGGTCTGGTCGGGCGGGTCGTTCATCTACGTCCCGCCGGGCGTGCACGTCGAGATCCCGCTCCAGGCGTACTTCCGCATCAACACCGAGAACATGGGCCAGTTCGAGCGGACGCTGATCATCGCCGACGAGGGCAGCAGCGTGCACTACGTCGAGGGCTGCACGGCGCCGATCTACAGCAGCGACTCGCTGCACTCCGCCGTGGTCGAGATCGTCGTGAAGAAGGACGCCCGCGTCCGCTACACGACGATCCAGAACTGGTCGAACAACGTCTACAACCTCGTCACCAAGCGCACCGCGGTGCACGCCGGCGGCCGGATGGAGTGGATCGACGGCAACATCGGCTCCAAGGTCACCATGAAGTACCCGGCCTGCTACCTGCTCGGCGAGCGGGCGAGCGGCGAGGTGCTCTCGGTGGCGTTCGCCGGCGAGGGGCAGCACCAGGACGCCGGCGCCAAGATGGTCCACGCCGCGCCGCACACCAGCAGCACGATCGTCAGCAAGTCGGTCGCGCGCGGCGGCGGGCGGACGTCGTACCGCGGCCTCGTGCAGGTGCAGGAGGGCGCCGTCGGCGCCAAGGCCACGGTGAAGTGCGACGCGCTGCTCGTGGACACGGTCAGCCGCAGCGACACCTACCCGTACGTCGACGTGCGCGAGGACGACTCGTCCATCGGCCACGAGGCGAGCGTGTCCAAGGTCGGCGAGGACCAGCTCTTCTACCTGATGAGCCGCGGCCTGTCGGAGAACGAGGCGATGGCGATGGTCGTGCGCGGCTTCGTCGAGCCGATCGCCCGCGAGCTGCCGATGGAGTACGCGCTGGAGCTGAACCGCCTGATCGAGCTCCAGATGGAAGGCGCGGTGGGCTAGCAGTGGCCTTCGAGGTTCCGAACGGCCGCGAGGAGCGGTTCCGCTTCACGCCGATCAAGCGGGTCGAGGACGCGCTCGCGACGGCGCAGCCCGGCAAGGTCGTCATCGAACGCTCCGCCGGCGCCGGCACCGAGTTCTCCGTCTCCGACCGCGGGTCCGACCCGCGACTCGGCTCGCTGCTCACGCCGCGCGACCGGTACGAGGAGCTGGCCGACGGCTACGAGCGGGCCGGCGTGGTCACGGTGCGCCGCGACACCGTCCCCGACGAGCCCACGGTCGTCACCGTGCGCGGCGAGGGCGGGCTCGCGTTCGCGCACCTGCTCGTCGACGTCGAGGAGGGCGCGGAGGCGACGGTCATCCTCGACCACAGCGGGTCCGCGACGTTCCTGGCCAACGCCGAGTACCGCGTCGCCGACAACGCGCGCCTGACCGTCGTCTCCCTGCAGGACTGGGACGACGACGCGGTGCACCTCGGCACGCACGTGGCCCACGTCGGCCGCGACGCGACGTTCAAGTCGGTCGTCGTGAGCCTCGGCGGGGGCGTCGTCCGGCTGGTGCCGGAGGTGCGGTTCACCGCGCCCGGCGGCGACGCCGAGCTGCTCGGCCTGTTCTTCGCCGACGCCGGCCAGCACCTGGAGCACCGGCTGCTGGTCGACCACGCGGTGAGCCACTGCCGCAGCCGGGTCACCTACAAGGGCGCGCTGCAGGGCGAGGGCGCGCACACCGTCTGGATCGGCGACGTCGTGATCGCCGCCGACACGGTCGGCACCGACACGTACGAGCTCAACCGCAACCTCGTCCTCTCCGACGGCGCCCACGCCGACTCGGTGCCGAACCTCGAGATCTACTCCGGCGAGGTCGTCGGCGCGGGCCACGCGAGCGCGACCGGCCGCTTCGACGACCAGCAGCTCTTCTACCTGATGAGCCGCGGCATCCCGGCCGACGAGGCGCGCCGGCTCGTGGTGCGCGGCTTCTTCGGCGAGGTCATCCAGCGCATCGAGGTGCCGTTCCTGCGCGAGCGCCTCGCCAACGCGATCGAGGCCGAGCTCGAGAGGTCAGTCCTGTGACCGAGTGGGTCCGCGTCTGCGCCGCCGAGGACGTGCCCGAGGGCTGCGCCAAGGCCGTCGAGATCGGCAACGAGCCGGTCTGCGTCGTGCGCAGCAACGGCACGTTCTACGCGATCCGCGACGTCTGCTCGCACGCCGACGTCGCCCTGAGCGAGGGCGAGGTGGAGGACGGCACGATCGAGTGCTGGCTGCACGGCTCGCGCTTCGACCTGGCCACCGGCCGGCCCACCGGCCTGCCCGCCACCCAGCCCGTTCCCGTCTACCCCGTGAAGCACGACGGCGACGACGTCCTCGTCGCGCTAGAGGAGAGCTAAGTGTCCACGCTCGAGATCCGCGACCTGTCCGTCAACGTCGACGAGACGGAGATCCTCCGCGGCGTCACGCTGACCGTGCGGGCCGGGGAGACGCACGCCCTGATGGGCCCGAACGGCTCCGGCAAGAGCACGCTCGCGTACGCCATCGCCGGCCACCCGAAGTACACCGTCACCGGCGGCTCCGTCACGCTCGACGGCCAGGACGTGCTGTCCATGGCCGTGGACGAGCGGGCGCGGGCCGGGCTGTTCCTCGCCATGCAGTACCCGGTCGAGGTGCCCGGCGTGTCGGTCTCCAACTTCCTGCGCACGTCGGTCACCGCGATCCGCGGCGAGGCGCCGAAGCTCCGCCTCTGGGTCAAGGAGCTCAAGGAGACGATGGCCGGCCTGGAGATGGACCCCGTCTTTGCGGAACGCAATGTGAACGAGGGTTTCTCCGGCGGCGAGAAGAAGCGCCACGAGATCCTCCAGATGGAGCTGCTCAAGCCGCGTATCGCGGTGCTGGACGAGACCGACTCCGGCCTCGACGTCGACGCGCTGCGCGTGGTCTCCCAGGGCGTCAACCGGGTCGCTGAACGCGGCGAGACCGGCCTGCTGCTCATCACGCACTACACCCGCATCCTGCGCTACATCAAGCCGCGGTTCGTGCACGTGATGTTCGACGGCCGCATCGCCGAGGAGGGCGGCCCCGAGCTCGCGCAGATCCTCGAGGACAAGGGCTACGAGCACCTGCGGCCCAAGGTGACTGCATGACCCTGGACGTCGCGCGCATCCGCAAGGACTTCCCGATCCTCAGCCGGGAGGTCCACGGGCGGCCGCTCGTCTACCTCGACTCGGCCGCGTCGTCGCAGCGCCCGCAGTCGGTCATGGACGCGATGAACGACTACTACGAGCGCCACCACGCCAACGTCCACCGCGGCATCTACACGCTCGCCGAGGAGGCGACCGCGCTGTACGAGGGCGCGCGCGACGCGGTGGCGGGCTTCGTCAACGCGTACGACCCGTCCGAGTGCGTGTTCACGAAGAACTCCACCGAGGCGCTCAACCTCGTGGCCCGCGCGCTCGGCGACTCCGGCCGGATCAAGCCCGGCGACGAGATCGTGCTCACCGAGATGGAGCACCACTCGAACATCGTGCCGTGGCAGCTCCTCGCCCAGCGCACCGGCGCGACCGTGCGCTGGATCGGCCTGACCGACCACGGCCGGCTCGACCTCAACGGGCTCGAGGAGACGATCAACGAGCGCACCCGCGTGGTGTCGTTCGTCCACCAGTCGAACATCCTCGGCACCGTCAACCCGACGTCACAGCTCACCCGCCGCGCCCGCGAGGTCGGCGCGCTGGTCTGCATCGACGCGTCGCAGTCGGTGCCGCACATGCCGGTCGACGTGCGGGAGCTCGGCTGCGACTTCCTCGCGTTCACCGGCCACAAGATGCTCGGCCCGACCGGCATCGGCGTGCTGTGGGCGCGGCGCGAGCTGCTGGACGAGCTGCCGCCGTTCCTCGGCGGCGGCGAGATGATCGCCACGGTGACGATGAACGGCTCGACCTACGCCGAGCCGCCGCACAAGTTCGAGGCCGGCACGCCGATGATCGCCGAGGCTGTCGGCCTCACCGAGGCGATCCGCTACCTCACCGACCTCGGCATGGACGACGTGCGGGCGCACGAGAAGGAGCTCGTCGCCTACGCGCTGCCGCGGCTGGAGTCCGTCGAGGGCCTGACGATCCTCGGGCCGCGCACGGCCGTGGGCCGGGGCGGGGCCATCTCGTTCGCGCTCGGCGACCTGCACCCGCACGACGTCGGCCAGGTGCTGGACGAGCTCGGCATCGCGGTCCGCGTCGGCCAGCACTGCGCGGCGCCGGTGTGCGCGCGCTACGGCGTGCCGGCGACGACGCGCGCGTCGTTCTACGTCTACACGACGACCGACGAGGTGGACGCCCTCGTGGCGGGGCTCGAGCACGTGAAGAGGTTCTTCCGTGCAGCTTGAGTCGATGTACCAGGAGATCATCCTCGACCACTACCGCAACCCCCACCACAAGGGGCTGCGCGAGCCGTACGACGCCGAGGCGCACCACGTGAACCCCACCTGCGGCGACGAGGTCACGGTCCGCGTGCGGGTCAGCGACGGCGTGGTCGAGGACGTGTCGTACGAGGGCTCCGGCTGCTCCATCTCGCAGGCGTCGGAGTCGGTGATGACCGACCTGGTGATCGGCCGGCCGGTGGACGAGGCGATGGAGAAGGCCGAGGCGTTCCTCGCGCTGATGCAGGGGAAGGGCCAGGTCGACCCGGACGAGGACGTGCTGGAGGACGCGGTGGCGTTCGCCGGCGTGGCGAAGTACCCGGCGCGCGTGAAGTGCGCGCTGCTCGGGTGGATGGCGTGGAAGGACGCGACGGCGCGGGCCGTCGGCGCGGCGGAGGGTTCGGCATGAGCGAGGGCAGAGCGGACGTCGCGGACGTCACCGAGGCGATGCGCGACGTCGTGGACCCGGAGATCGGCATCAACATCGTCGACCTCGGCCTGGTCTACGGCGTCACCGTGGACGACGAGAACGTCGCCACGCTGGACATGACGCTCACGTCGGCGGCGTGCCCGCTGACCGACGTCATCGAGGACCAGACCCGCGCGGCGCTGCGCGACCTCGTCAGGGACTTCCGGATCAACTGGGTCTGGATGCCCCCGTGGTCGATGGAGATGATCACCGACGACGGCCGCGAGCAGATGCGGGCGCTCGGCTTCAACATCTAGCCGCGCCGCGCATCGCCCACGGGCGCGCGGGTACGACCCCGGCATGCCGCGCCGCCCCAGCGTCATCGCCGCCGCGGCGGCGGTCGTGCTCGCCGCGGCGGCCGGCATCGCCGCGGTCCGCTCCGGCGACGGCGGCGGCGAGGCCGCGCATCCGGCCGCGGTCGGTGGCAAGCCGGTCGTGGGGCGGTCGACCCGGGTCGGCGGCACCGGCGTCGTGTACTGGCTGCGGGACGACCGGCCGCGCTTCTGCGCGGAGAGCGGTGACTCGCTGCCCGAGTGCGACGACATGTTCGTCTGGGTCGAGGGCGTCGACCGCGAACGGCTCACCGGCCTGCGGGTCGAGGAGGTCGGCGCGGGGACGGTGACGTGGGGGACGGCGTACCTCGAGGGCGAGGTGCGCGACGACACGCTGCACGTCGACCACCAGGGCCCGCCGCGGCCGCGACCCGACGACACCACGAAGGAACGGCTCGCCGAGACGATGACCGTGCCGTGCCCGGCGCCGCGCGGCGGGTGGCCGGTCGGCTCGCCGAACGCCGACTCCCGGTACCGCGAGCTCCGGGGCAACACGGACTTCGTCGTCGGCCAGTACCCCTACCTCCAGCCCGGCAACGTGGTCCGCCAGGTCCGCCGCTACGCCACTCCCGAGCGCCCGGTCATCGTGCTCGTGGTCCGGCACCCCGAACGCGTCCCGGCCGGCATCCGCAACGCCGGCGGCGCCGTCTGCGTCGTGAGGTCGCGGTACACGCTGACCCAGGTCGCCGCCGCGGAGCGCGCGGCCGAGCGGTGGTCGCTGGCCAACCGCGCGCGGGCGATCCTCGGCGAGGCGAAGGACGCCCAGGCGCGGGTCGCGCTGTACGTCCCGGTGCTGACGCCGGAGGTGGCGGCGTTCGTGGCAGCGCAGCCGGCGGGGCTGGTCGAGCCGGTGCCCTGGCTCGTTCCGGTGGAGTAGGGCAACCGGAACCCCGCGCCGCCCCATCCTTAGGGCATGGGCACGACGTTCGAGGAGTGGGTGGGCGCGCGGACGCCCGCGCTGATGCGGACGGCGTACCTCCTCACCGGCGACTGGCAGCGCGCGGAGGACCTGCTGCAGACCGCGCTGATGCGCTGCTACGGCCGCTGGGACCGCATCGACGAGCACGAGGCGTACGTCCGCCGCGCGCTGGTGACGACGTACGCCGGCTGGCGCCGCCGCCGCTGGGTCGGCGAGCTGCCCGGCCCCGTGCCGGACGGCGCCGCGCCGCGGGACGACGCGGCCGACTCCGACGCGCGCGCCGACGTGCTGCGGCTGCTCGCGTCGCTGCCGCCGCGGCAACGCGCCGTCGTCGTGCTGCGCTACTACGAGGACCTGCCCGAGGCGACGATCGCCGACCTGCTCGGCGTCTCGCGCGGCACGGTCAAGAGCACCGCCGCGAAGGCGCTGGCCCGCCTGCGCACCTCACCCCTCCTGATCGCGGAGCACAAGCCATGAGCCTCGACGAGAACGCGCTCTCCCGCGCGCTGCGCGACCTGGTGCGCGAGCCGGCGACCCCGCCGGCGCTCGCCCGCGAGGTCGCGGCCGCGCACCGGCGCCGGGGCCGCCGGCTCACCGTCGCCGGGGCCGTCGCGTCCGTGGCCGCGGTGGCGGCGGTGGCGTTCGCGGTGCCCGCGGCCTCGCGCCGGAGCGCCCCGCCGACGTCGGTGCCGAGCGGGCCGCTGGTCGGCGGCAACGGCGTCGTGCTCGTCCAGCCGGGGCAGCCGGTGCGCTTCTGCGTCGCGCACGCCAAGGACGACTCGATGCGCCACCGCGACCTGCCGCCGTCCTGCGGCCACACGGTCACGGTCAGCGGGCTCGACCTGGACCGGCTGGTCGAGCCCACCGACTACCCCGACGGGCGCTGGGCGGAGATGTGGCTCGCCGGCGTCTACCGCGACGGCACGCTCCACGTCGCGCGCCAGGAGGCGCCGCACGCGCGTGTCGACGACTTCGCGACGAACGTGCCGTGCCCCGAGCCGCCCGGCGGGTGGCCGGTGAACCCGACGCAGGTCGTCTACCAGGAGCCCGGCCCGAACACGTTCGGGTACGTGGCACCGGACAACGCCGCGCTGCTCCAGTGGTCGCAGCTCCACCCGGGCGTCGTCGTCGCGCACCGGATGGGCTACGGCGACGCGGTGCTGCCCGACCGCGAGCCCGGCCCGCGCCAGGGCGTGCTCGTCGTCGTCGCGCTCGACGCGGACCTCGTGCGCGACGCGCTGCGCCCGACGTACGGCGACTCCCTCTGCGTGGTCGAGTCCGAGTACACCCCCGCGCAGGTCGCGGCCGCGATGGAGGACGCGCGGCAGTTCACCGTGCCGCGGCAGTCCGCCGGCGACTGGAACATCGGCGCCGACGGCCAGGTGTTCGTCCCGGCGTTCGTCGCGATCGAGGACGAGGCCGCCCGGGCGCTCGTCGCGCGGCACCCGGCCGGGCTGGTCCACCTGTCGGCCTGGCTGCGGCCGGTCTCCTAGAGCGAGCGCGCGGAGAACGTGTCGCACGCCTCCGGCGACCCGGCCTGGTAGCCGTTCGTGAACCACCGCTGCCGCTGCTCGCTGGAGCCGTGCGTCCACGCCTCCGGGTTGACCCGGCCCTGCACGGTCTCCTGGATGCGGTCGTCGCCGACCGACGCGGCGGCGTCGAGGCCGTCCGCGATGTCGGCGTCGGTGAGACGCTCGATCAGGCCGGTGCGGGTGGCGTTGGCCGCCCACACGCCGGCGTAGCAGTCGGCCTGCAGCTCGAGCCGGACGGCGGGCGAGCCGGCGCCGGTCTCGCGCGAGCGGTTCACCCGGTCGATGGTGCCCTCGAGGTCCTGCACGTGGTGGCCGTACTCGTGCGCCACGACGTACGCCTGGGCGAACGCGCCGCCCTGCGCGCCGAGCCGGCCGCGCAGCACCTCGAAGAACGACAGGTCGAGGTACACCGTCTCGTCGTTCGGGCAGTAGAACGGCCCGACGTCCGACGTGGCGTTGCCGCAGCCGGTCGACGTGCCGCCGCTGAAGAGCTGCGTCTGCGCGCCGCGGTAGCCGCGGAACGTCCCCTGCCAGTACGCCTGCACGCTGTTCACCACCGCGACGATCCGGCAGTCCTCGTCACGGTCGGCGTCCGCGCCGGTCCGGCAGCGCTGCGCGAGGTCGGAGGCCGACTGGACGCGGTTCTCGGTGCCGCCGCCGCCCGTGAGGTCGCCGGGGGAGACGCCGAAGACGAGCGCCAGGATCAGCGCGAGGATGCCGCCCCCGCCGCCGATCGCCAGCCCGCCGCCGGGGAACGACCGCCCGCGTACGTCGCTGACCTGGCCGGTGTCGAGGGTCGCGGTGTCCTTGAAGTCCACACCGGACGCCGTACCCCGCCGGGTGCGGGCTCTACCGCGAACGCCGCCTGCCCGCGCCGCGAGGCGCGCCCGGCGGCCGTGCCTCGCGGCGGCCACGTAGCCTTGCGGCGTGATCGTCGTCGCCGACCTCGAGCTGCGCGCGGGTGCCCGCGTGCTGATCGAGCACGCGACGTTCCAGGTCGGCAAGGGTGACCGCATCGGCCTGGTGGGCCGCAACGGTGCCGGCAAGACCACGCTGCTCAAGGTGGTGGCCGGCGAGGGGCTGCCCGCGGCGGGCACGGTGAGCAAGGGCGACGTGGGCTACCTGCCGCAGGACCCGCGCACCGGGGACCTCGACCAGCTCGCCCGCGACCGCATCCTGTCGGCGCGCGGGCTGGACGCGTTGCTGCGCACCATGCGCGAGACCGAGGGCGCGATGGCCAGCGCGGACGACGAGACCCGCGACACCGCGGTCGCGCGGTACGGCCGGCTGGAGGACCGGTTCCAGGCGCTCGGCGGCTGGGCGGCGGAGGCGGAGGCGGCGTCGATCGCGTCGTCGCTCGGCCTGCCCGACCGGGTGCTCGGCCAGCCGCTCGGCACGCTGTCCGGCGGCCAGCGGCGGCGGGTCGAGCTGGCCCGCATCCTGTTCAGCGGCGCGGAGACGCTGCTGCTCGACGAGCCGACCAACCACCTCGACGCCGACTCGATCGTCTGGCTGCGGGAGTTCCTCAAGCGCCACCAGGGCGGCCTCGTCGTCGTCAGCCACGACGTCGACCTGCTGCAGGCGACCGTGAACAAGGTGTTCCACCTCGACGCCAACCGCGCCGCGCTCGACGTCTACAACGTCGGCTGGACGGCGTACCTCGCGCAGCGCGAGACCGACGAGCGGCGGCGCAAGCGCGAGCGGGCGAACGCCGAGGCGCAGGCGGCGGCGTTGCAGGCGCAGGCCGACCGGATGCGTTACAAGGCGACGAAGGCGAAGGCCGCGCAGAGCATGGAGAAGCGCGCCGAACGCCTCCTCGCCGGCCTGGAGGAGGTGCGCGCGGCGGACCGGGTGGCGAAGCTGCGCTTCCCCGACCCGCTGCCGTGCGGCCGCACGCCCCTCACCGCGCGCGAGCTGTCGAAGTCGTACGGCTCGCTGGAGGTCTTCACCGACGTGGACCTGGCGATCGACCGGGGCTCGCGCGTGGTCATCCTCGGCCTCAACGGCGCCGGCAAGACGACGCTGCTGCGCATCCTCGCCGGCATCGAGTCGCCCGACACCGGCGAGGTCGTCGCCGGGCACGGGCTGCGGCTCGGCTACTACGCGCAGGAGCACGAGACGATCGACCCCGCGCGCTCGGTGCTGGAGCACGTGCAGTCGGTGTCGCCGGACGCCGACGCGGCGTCGTTGCGGAAGCTGCTCGGCGCGTTCCTCTTCTCCGGGGACACCGTGCACCAGCCGGCGGGCACGCTGTCCGGCGGCGAGAAGACGCGCCTCGCGCTCGCCGGGCTCGTGGTGAGCCGGGCGAACGTCCTCCTCCTCGACGAGCCCACGAACAACCTCGACCCGCGCAGCCGCGACGAGGTGCTGCGCGCGCTGGCGTCGTACACCGGCGCGGTGGTCCTCGTGACGCACGACGAGGGCGCCGTCGAGGCGCTCCAGCCGGAGCGGGTCATCCTGCTGCCGGACGGGGTGGAGGACCGCTGGTCCGACGACCTCGCCGACCTCGTCGCGCTGGCGTAGCTACCAGGACGAGCGCAGCACCGACTCGATCACCACGGCCGCGCCGGCACCGAGCGCGAGCAGCAGCAGCGACGGCCGGCCTGGCTCGCCGTCGTCGTCGTCGCCGGTCACCGGGACGAGCAGCCACGGGAAGAACGGCAGCCACGACCGTTCGACCTCGCCGCGGGCGAGGCCCGAGCCGATCGCGAACGCCACGCCGATGCCGGCGCCGACGACGAACGGCCACCCGGGCGTCCGGCGGATGCGCCGCGCGGCGGTGACGACGTGCGGCCCGCAGGCGATGACGAGCACCACGATGTCGAGGAACGCCCACAGCAGCCACGACCGGTGCGGCCCGACGCGCACCGACCAGTCGGCCTGCGCGACGGTGAGCCCGTCGGGCCAGACGAAGCCCCACGCCCGGGCGACCGCGAGCGGCAGCAGCGCGCCGAACCCGATGAACGCGATCGTCGTCGCCCGCCGCCGCACGAAGCAGACGATCAGCGGGATCGCGGCGAGCCAGCCGACGGCGTAGGAGAACAGCGCCGCGACGCCGAGCACGACGCCGCTGCCGAGCGCCCACCACGGCCGGCGCCCCGGCTCGGAGCCGACCACGCCGAGCGCGACGAACCCGGCCACCAGCGCGGCCGTCACGCCGTCCATCGACACCGCGACCCACACGGCGTACGGCGCGAGCACCAGCGCGGGCAGCAGCCGCCGCGCCGCGCGCTCGCCGCAGAGCGAGCGCAGCGCGACGCCGGTGAAGGGCACGGTGAGGCAGCCGAGCATCGTGACGAGCACGCCGAGCGTCGCGGGCCGCGTCGCGCCGAGCCGGCGCAGCGCCCACAGCAGCAGCACCGGCGCCGGCGGGTGGGTGCGGGTCGCCTCGCCGTAGGAGGGCGCGTGCGCCACGAACTCCCGGACGAACCGCGCCGGGTCGTCGCGCACCGCGGCCACGTCGCCGAGGTAGTCGTGCGTGACCGGGAACGCCAGCCCGTTGCCGCCGTCGACCACCGCGAGCGCGAGCGACCAGGCGAGCGTGGCGGCGTACGCGAGCAGCAGCAGTCGGCGCCAGCCGAGGCGTTCGACCACGCCCGCGCGCACCCCGGCGAGGACGGCGACCGCGACGGCCGGCGCGAGGACGGTGCCGACCTCGACCTTGAACCGGTACTCGCCGGTGAACGGCGCCCCCGGCACGCCCACCCGCAGCCCGAGCGCCCGCGCCGCGCCGGTCAGCGCGAAGCCGAACGCCACGAGCGCGACCCAGACGGCGGCGTCGAGGCCGCGGCGGGTGTCGGTAGTCGTCATCGGCACGAACGGTAGCGGTCACGCAGAATCGGACGCGTGCCCGAGCTCGACCTCTCCGCGGCGGCCGTCGCCGTGCTGGCGGCGCGGGTCGAGGAGCAGCAGCGGGCGTTCGGCGCGATCCGCTACGGCAGCGTGTTCCGCGTGGGTGCCGCGCGCGTCGTGCTCAACCCGGACGCGCCGTTCGCCGCCGCGAACTTCGCCGGCACCGTCAGCGGCTCGCCGATGGCGGCGGAGGCGACGCTCGCGACGCTGCCCGAGGTGTGGGCCGAGGCCGAACGGTCGCCGGTCATCCTGCTCGACTCGCCGTCCTGCCTGCCCGAGCTCGGCGCGATCGCCGAGGAGGCCGGGTACGAGGCGGTCGAGGAGTCCGCGGTCATGGTGCTCGCCGGCCCGCGGGCGCTGGCCGAGCACGAGCCGGGCTCGCTGACCCGGCCGGCCCGCGACGGCGAGGACGCCGCGATCGCCGGCGTGCTGGCGGACGCGTACGGCCACTCCGCCGCGGTCGAGCGGCGGCTCGCGGAGGTCGTGGGGCAGCGGCTCGACGACCCGCGCGTCGAGGCGGTCGTGGCGGAGGCGGACGGCGAGGCGGCGGGCGTGGCGTTCGCGTTCGTGCAGGGGGACCTGGCGCTCGTGACCGACGTGGGGGTGCGGCCCGAGCGGCGCAACCACGCGCTCGGGCGGGCGCTCGGCAGCGCCGCCGCGGCCGTCGCCCGGGCGCGCGGCGCCCGCGTCGTGTGGCTCGCGGCCGAGGCCGGCGGGCACGTCGAGGCGTTCTGGTCGCGGCTCGGCTTCGCGACGGCGTACACCTCGGTGACCTACCAATGGCGGGAGTGACACCGCCGGAGCGGGGTAGGGCATGATCACGTAAGGAGATGCCGGCGGAAGCGGAGGGACGTCGTGGCGGACGCTCTGAAGAAGGGCAGCAGGGTCACGGGTGCCGAGCGCGACAGGCTCGCTGCCGACCTGCGCAAGAAGTACGACGCGGGCCAGAGCATCCGGACGTTGGCCGCGGCCTCGGGCCGTTCGTACGGCTTCGTGCACCGGATGCTGAGCGAGTCGGGCGCCACCCTGCGCGGGCGCGGGGGCGCCACGCGCACCAAGAAGTCGAAGTAGGTCGAGGGCTGGAACCGTTGCGGCGCAGCGGTTTCCGGCCTTCGCGCGCGCACTAACACAGCGGCGACGCGCCTTCCAGCACCGGCGACACGCCGTGCTCCGTTCGGCGTGTCGTCCCCGAGATTGTGCGTACGTGCCGCGAGAATTTCGCACCAACGGAGATATCCCGTCTCCGACGGTCGAGGAGGTTGCGGTGCCCGCACCTGCGAAGAAGGCGGCGAAGCCGGCGGCGAAGAAGACCGCTGCCAAGAAGCCCGCCGCGAAGAAGACGGCGGCCGCGAAGCCCGCCGCCAAGAAGACGGCCGCGGCGAAGCCGGCGGCCAAGAAGACGGCGGCCGCGAAGCCCGCCGCGAAGAAGACCGCGACGAAGAGCGCGGCGAAGCCGGCCGCGAAGAAGACCGCGACGAAGAGCGCGGCGAAGCCGGCCGCGAAGAAGACGGCCACGAAGAGCGCGGCGAAGCCGGCCGCGAAGAAGACGGCCACGAAGAGCGCGGCGAAGCCGGCCGCGAAGAAGACCGCGACGAAGAGCGCGGCGAAGCCGGCCGCGAAGAAGACGGCGGCGAAGAAGCCCGCCGCGAAGAAGGCCCCGGCCAAGAAGTCCGGCGGCAAGTAAGCGGCGAGAGCCGCGACCGAAGGGACCTCGTAGTGCCCGCGAAGTTCGTCGTGAAGAAGGGTTCGACCGGCAAGTACCGGTTCAACCTCGTCGCCACCAACGGCCAGGTCATCGCGACCTCCGAGGCGTACGAGTCCAGGGCGAAGGCCCTGGCCGGTATCGAGTCCGTCCGCAAGAACGCGGCCGGAGCGGTGCTCGTCGACGGCACCGCGCCCGCCGAGAAGCCGGCGGCGAGGAAGCCGGCGGTCAAGGCGGCGGCGAGGCCGGCGACGAAGTCTCCGGCGAAGGCCGCCACCAGGCCGGCCACGAAGACCGCCACCAAGGTCGTCAAGGCAGTGAAGAAGGCGGTCGGGGCGAAGTAGTCCCACCGGCGCGGCCGCGCGGCCGCGACCCGCACGTCCCGCGGCCCGCCCCTCGCGAGGGGGGCGGGCCGCGGTCGTGTTCAATGCCCCCTCATGGACCTCTCCGACGCCGGCCTGCTGCTCTCCGTCGAGGGCGCGGTCGCGACGATCACGCTGAACCGGCCCGAGCGGCGCAACGCGCAGACCCCCGCGACGTGGACGGCGCTGCGCGACGTCGGGCGCGAGCTGCCCGGCGACGTGCGGGTCGTCGTCGTCCGCGGTGCCGGGCCCTCGTTCTCCGCGGGGCTCGACCTCCAGATGTTCACGCCCGAGGGCATCCCCGGCGCGCCGTCGTTCCTCGACATCGCGCGGGCGACCGACGACGAGGCCGGCGCGACGATCGAGGCGTTCCAGGAGGCGTTCTCCTGGCTGCTGCGGCCCGACCTGCTCACCGTCGCGGCGGTGCGGGGACACGCGGTCGGGGCCGGGTTCCAGCTCGCGCTCGCCTGCGACTTCCGGGTGTGCGCGGAGGACGCGCAGTTCACGATGGCGGAGGTGACGCGGGGGATCGTCCCCGACCTCGGCGGCACCGGCATCCTGGCCGAGCTGGTCGGCTACTCGCGGGCGCTGGAGATCTGCGTGACCGGCCGCCGGGTCGGCGCGCGGGAGGCGTTCGACATCGGCCTGTGCAACGTCGTGGTGGACGACCTCGACGCGGCGGTGGCCGACCTGGTGGCGGCGCTGCTCGCCGCGCCGCGCGACGCCGCGGTGGAGACGAAGGCGTTGCTGCGCGGGGCGCGCACGCGGTCGCTGGAGGAGCAACGCGCGGCCGAGCGGGCGGCGCAGCTCCGGCGGCTGCGCGACCTCGCCGGGATGGGGGAGTAGCCGTGGACCTGACGCTGACCGACGAGCAGCGCGCCGCGCGCGAGGCGTTCCGCGACTGGGTCGACGCGGTCGTCGTGCCGCACGCGCAGGAGAACGACCGGCTCGAACGCTTCCCGCAGGAGGCGCTCGACGGGCTGCGGCAGACCGGCTGGATCGGGCTCACCGTGCCGGAGTCGTACGGCGGCGGCGGCGCCGACCCGCTGTCGTACGCGCTGCTGATCGAGGAGCTCGGCCGGGGCGACGCCAACGTCCGCTCCATCGTCTCCGTGCACCTCGGCCTGGTCGCCGGGTCGATCGCGCGCTGGGGCACCGAGGAGCAGCGGGCGCAGTGGCTGCCGCGGATGGCGACCGGCGAGGTGCTGGGCTGCTTCTGCCTGACCGAGCCGGACCACGGCTCGGACCCGGCGTCGTTGCAGTCCACGGCGCGCCGCGACGGCGACGACTACGTCATCGACGGCCGCAAGATGTTCATCACGAACGGCGGCATCGCCGGCGTCGCGCTCGTCATGGCGCGGACCGGCGGGCCGGGGGCGAAGGGCGTGTCGGCGTTCCTCGTGGACACCACGCTGCCCGGCTGGTCCACGCGGCCGGTGCACGGCAAGCTCGGCATCCGCGCCTGCGACACCGCGGAGGTCGCCCTGGACGGCGTGCGGGTGCCCGCGTCCGCGATGCTCGGGCCGGAAGGGTCGGGCATCCGCGTCGCGCTGTCGGCACTGGACGACGGCCGCTTCTCGCTCGCCGCGTCGTGCACCGGGCTCGCCCAGCGCTGCCTCGACGTGATGGTCGCGTACGCCGGGCAGCGCCGGCAGTTCGGCCGGCCGATCGCGTCGTTCCAGCTCGTGCAGGAGCTCATCGCCGACACCGCCGTCGAGGTGTCGGCCGCGCGGCTGCTGACCTGGCAGATCGCCGACAAGAAGCAGCGCGGCGAGACCCACACGCTGGAGTCGTCCATCGCGAAGTACTTCGCGTCGGAGGCCGCCGTCCGCGCCGCCAACGCGGCCGTGCAGGTGCACGGCGGCTACGGCTACGTGGACGAGTTCGTCGTCGGCAAGCTGCTGCGCGACGCGCGCGTGACGACGCTGTACGAGGGCACCTCGCAGATCCAGAAGCTGCTCATCGGCCGCGCGATCACCGGCGAGAGCGCGTTCGTGTGACCTCCGACGACGCGGTCGTGCTGTGGCGGCCGACCAACCAGGCCGAGCTCGACCTCGTTGCCGCGTCCGGCTGGCGGGCCTGGCCGCCGCGGCTGCCCGACCAGCCGATCTTCTACCCGGTGACCACCGAGGAGTACGCGACCCGCATCGCGCGCGAGTGGAACGTGCCCGCGTACGGCGTCGGCCACGTCACGCGCTTCCGGGTGCGCCGGTCGTTCCTCGACGCGTACGACGTGCACGAGGCCGGCGGCCGGGCGCTGCGCGAGTACTGGATCCCGGCGGAGGAGCTGGCCGCGCTGAACGACGCGATCGTCGGCGAGATCGAGCTCGTCGCGACGTACCGCGACTAGCCCCGTTCGCTCGCTCCGGGCCGACCCGGCGGGGCGCGGAAGGTTTCTGTCACACCCTCGCGTTAGGTTCAGCGACATGGCGAACTGGCAGATCCTGCACAGCTACCGGGCGGACCGCTCGGTGGTGAAGCAGCGGCTCACGCCCGGGACCATCCGGCGCGTGCTGGCGTTCGCCCGGCCGTACCGCCGCGAGCTCGCCGTCTTCGTCTCGTTGGTCGTGCTCGCCGCGGGCGTCTCGGTCGTGACGCCGTTGCTGGTCCGCCGGCTGCTCGACGACGCGATCCCGCACCGCGACCTCGGCCTGGTCTGGACGATCTTCCTCGTCTACTCCGGCCTGGTGATCCTCGACGGCGGCCTCTCGCTCGCCAACCGCTGGTACTCCTCGCGCATCGGCGAGGGCCTCATCTTCGACCTGCGCTCGCAGGTCTACGACCACGTGCAGCGGATGCCCGTGGCGTTCTTCACGCGCACCCAGACCGGCGCGCTGGTCAGCCGCCTCAACAACGACGTCATCGGCGCGCAGCAGGCGTTCACCTCGACGCTGTCCGGCATCGTGTCCAACGTCATCCTGCTGGTCGCGACCCTCGCCGTGATGTTCCGGCTGTCCTGGCAGATCACCGCGCTGTCGCTCGTGCTGGTGCCGGTGTTCATCCTCCCCGCCCGCCGGGTCGGCGCGCGGCTGCAGGCCATCACGCGGGAGGGCATGGCCCTCAACGCGTCGATGAACACCACGATGACCGAGCGGTTCAACGTCGCCGGCGCGCTGCTGGTGAAGCTGTTCGGCCGCCCGGACGACGAGGCGCGGGAGTTCTCCTCGCGGGCCGGCCGGGTGCGCGACATCGGCATCCAGTCGGCGATGTTCAGCCGGACGTTCTTCGTCGCGCTGATGGTGGTGGCCGGCCTCGCGCAGGCCGTCGTCTACGGCCTCGGCGGCCGCTTCGCGGCGCAGGGGACGCTGACCGTCGGCACCGTCGTCGCGCTCGCGCAGCTCCTCAATCAGCTCTACGGCCCGCTCACGTCGCTGTCCAACATCCGGGTCGACGTGATGAGCGCGCTGGTGTCGTTCGAGCGGGTCTTCGAGATCCTCGACCTGCCGCCGATGATCGCCGAGCGGCCCGACGCGGTGGCGTTGCCGCGCGGCCCGGCGGCGATCGAGTTCGAGCACGTGGACTTCCGCTACCCGAGCGCGGCGGAGGTGTCGCTGGCGTCGCTGGAGTCGGTCGCGGTGCTCGACGCGGCGCCGCCGCAGCAGGTGCTGTTCGACGTGTCGTTCACCGCGCCGGCCGGCTCGCTGGTCGCGCTGGTCGGGCCGAGCGGGGCGGGCAAGACGACCATCTCGATGCTGCCCACCCGGATGTACGACGTGCAGAACGGCGCCGTCCGCGTCGGCGGCGCCGACGTGCGCGACGTCACGCTGGCGTCGTTGCGCGACGCGATCGGCGTGGTGACGCAGGACGCGCACATGTTCCACGACACGATCCGGGCCAACCTGCTCTACGCCCGCCCCGACGCGACGCCCGACGAGCTGCGCGCGGCCTGCGAGGCGGCGCAGATCTGGGACCTCGTCGCGTCGCTGCCGGACGGCCTCGACACCGTCGTCGGCGACCGCGGCTACCGGCTCTCCGGCGGCGAGAAGCAGCGGCTCGCCATCGCCCGGCTGCTGCTCAAGGCACCGGGCATCGTGATCCTGGACGAGGCCACCGCGCACCTCGACTCCGAGTCGGAGGTCGCCGTGCAGCGGGCGTTGAAGACCGCGCTCGCCGGCCGCACGTCGCTGGTCATCGCGCACCGGCTGTCCACGATCCGCGAGGCCGACCTGATCCTCGTGGTCGACGGCGGCCGCGTGGTCGAGCAGGGCCGGCACGACGAGCTGCTCGCGGCCGGCGGGCTGTACGCCGAGCTGTACCGCACGCAGTTCGAGCGCCAGGCGCTGGTCGAGGAGCCCGCCTCCTAGCGGGTCGCCGCCGCGCCGCGCGGGCCACCCGCGACCGCACCGCCGGCCGGCCGCGCCCCGCCGCGCCGCGCGGGCCCCGCGCCCGCACCGCCGGCCGCCCCCGCCGGCGCCCCCCATCCGTGAAGCCCGGAGCGCCCCCTTCCCGTGTGGTGATCTTCAAAGTTCGGGGCGGGACGCAGTACGGTTCGCCGCATGGGATACCGCGAGAAGCTGACCGGCAGGGTGCAGCCGTTCCTCGAGCCGGGGGAGCAGGTGCGGTGGGTGTTCCCCGCCGTCGGCGGCCCGAGCCCGTGGGTGATGGCGCTGGCCGGGGCGCTGCTGTACACGATCATCTCGAAGCCGAAGATCGTGGTGATCACCGACCGCGGCATCGTGCTGCTCAAGGCGAGCAAGGGCACGAACAAGCCGGTCGCCGTCGAGAAGCGCGGCCCGTACGCCCCGCTCGGCCCGGTGAAGGGGATGTGGGCGCCGATCCAGCTCGGCGAGCGCCTCTACGTGCACAAGCGCTTCCAGAAGGACGTCGAGGAGTACGACGCGGCGTTCGCCCGCGGCGAGCTCACCGCGGGCTAGAGCGCGCGCAGCGACCCGCCGTCCACCGGCACGACGCAGCCGGTGACGTACGACGCGGCCGGCGACAGCAGGAACGCCGCCACCCGGCCGAACTCCGCGGGCTCGCCGTAGCGGCGCAACGGCACCGTCGCCTCGTTGCGTGCCCGCGCCGCGGCGGCGTCGCCGGACAGCGCGTCCAGCTCGGCCACCCGGTCGGTCGCCATCCGCCCGGGCAGCAGCCCGAACACCCGCACCCCGCGCGGCCCGACCTCGTCGGCGAGCGTCTTCGCGACCATCGCCAGGCCGGGGCGCAGGCCGTTGGAGGCGGCGAGGCCGCCGATCGGGGCCTTCGCCGAGGTGGAGAGGACGAGGCCCACCGCGCCGCCGGACGGCACCGCGGCGCAGACCGCGCGGGCGAGCCGCACCGCGCCGAGGAACACCGACTCGAACGCCGCCCGCCACTGCTCGTCCGTGGTGTCCAGCACCGACGCGGCCGGCGGCCCGCCGACCGACACCAGCGCGCCGTCGAGCCGGCCGAACCGGCCCAGCGCGGCCGCGACGAGCCGCTCCGCGAGGTCCGGGGACGCGAGGTCGCCGGGCACCCCCTCCGCGCTGCCGGCGCCCAGGGCGGTCACGGCGGCCGTGAGGGAGTCGGGGGAGCGGCCGTTGAGGACGACGTTCGCGCCGTCGTCGACGAGCGCGTCGGCCGTCGCGCGGCCCAGCCCGCGCGAGGCGCCGGTGACGACGTAGCAACGCCCTGCCAGCCCGAGGTCCATGACGCAGACCCTACGAGGGCCGCCGGACCGCCGACTCCACGAGGTCGAGCACGGCGTCGAGGCCGGCGGGGGACTGGCCCATCGCGGAGCGCAGCACGAGCCCGTCGAGCACCAGCATGAGGAACGCCACCTGCGTCTCGACCGGCACGTCGTCGCGCACCGCGCCGGCCTCGCGCTGCCGGGCCAGGCGCTCGGTCGCGGCGCGCGCGAGCCGCGCGGTCCTGGCCGACCAGCGGCGGCGGAACGCCGGGTCGGTGCGCATCCGCCGGACGACCTCGAGCTGCGTGCCCAGCCAGCCCGGGTCCGACGAGCGCAGGTCGCGCATGACCTGCACGAGCCCGTGCTCGGCGACGGTGTCGGCCATGGTGAGCGCGTCGTCCTCCGCGACGGCCAGGAACAGCGACTCCTTGTCTCGGAAGTGGTGGAAGATCGCGCCCCGCGAGAGACCGGTCTCCTCCTCGAGCCGCCGCACCGTCGCACCCTCGAACCCCCAGCGCGCGAACGCCCGCCGGGCGCCGTCGAGGATCTCCCGGCGCCGGGCTTCGAGCGTCTCCGCGCTGACCTTCGGCACGCGGCAACACTACCGCAAAAAAACCGTACGTCCGTCTTGCTAAGCGCCACGGAGCCGCACTATGCTCGGCCCATGACGGACGCCGGACTGAACACCCCCACGGAGCTCATCGAGGCGCTCTACGCGCGGCTGCCGGAGCGCGTCGAGACCGCGCGCCGCCGCCTCGGCCGCCCGGTGACGTTCGCCGAGAAGATCCTGTTCAACCACATGCGCGACGCCGAGGGGCAGGGCGTCGAGCGCGGCGTCGACTACGGCGAGTACCAGCCGGACCGGGTCGCCATGCAGGACGCGACGGCGCAGATGGCGCTGCTGCAGTTCATGACCGCGCGGCTGCCGAAGGTCGCCGTCCCGAGCACCGTGCACTGCGACCACCTGATCCTCGCCCACCACGAGGCCAAGCGGGACCTGCTGAACGCCGTGGACGTGAACAAGGAGGTCTACGACTTCCTGCAGAGCGTCAGCGCGAAGTACGGCATCGGCTTCTGGAAGCCGGGGTCCGGGATCATCCACCAGGTCGTGCTGGAGCACTACGCCTTCCCCGGCGGCATGATGATCGGCACCGACTCCCACACGCCGAACGCCGGCGGCCTCGGCATGGCCGCGATCGGCGTCGGCGGCGCGGACGCCGTGGACGTGATGACCGGCGGCCCGTTCGGGGTCCGGGTGCCGCGCCTGATCGGCGTCAAGCTGACCGGCCGGATGAGCGGCTGGACGAGCGCCAAGGACGTCATCCTCAAGCTGGCCGGCATCCTCACCGTGAAGGGCGGCACCGGCGCGATCGTCGAGTACTTCGGCGACGGCGCGCGCACCCTGTCGTGCACCGGCAAGGCGACGATCTGCAACATGGGCGCCGAGCTCGGCGCGACGACGTCGGTGTTCCCGTACGACGAGAAGATGGCGGCGTACCTGCGCGCCACCGGCCGCCCCGAGTACGCGACGCTGGCCGACGGCGTGGCCGGGCACCTGCGCGCGGACGACGAGGTCGAGGCCGACCCGGAGGCGTACTTCGACCGCGTCGTCGAGATCGACCTGTCCACGCTGGAGCCGCACATCGTCGGGCCGCACACGCCCGACCTGGCCCGCCCGGTCAGCCAGATGGGCGCGGACGCGCGGGAGAACGACTACCCGATCGAGTTCACCAACGCGCTCGTCGGCTCGTGCACCAACTCCTCCTACGAGGACATGAGCCGCGCCGCGCACATCGCGCGGCAGGCGTCGGCACACGGCGTGAAGGCGGCGACGCCGCTGCTCGTGACGCCGGGCTCGGAGCAGGTCCGCGCGACGATCGAGCGCGACGGCCAGATGGCCGCGCTGGAGGAGATCGGCGCCACGGTCCTGGCCAACGCCTGCGGCCCCTGCATCGGCCAGTGGCAGCGCGACGACCTGCCGCCCGGCACCCGCAACTCGATCCTCAACTCGTACAACCGCAACTTCCCGAAGCGCAACGACGGCCGGGCCGAGACGCTGTCGTTCATCGCGTCGCCCGAGCTCGTCGTCGCGCAGTCGCTCGTCGGCCGGCTCGACTTCAACCCGGTGACCGACCCGGTGCCGGCGCCGGACGGCACGACGTTCATGCTGGAGCCGCCGGTCGCGCCGGAGCTGCCCGAGTCGTTCAGCGCGGACGTGTCCGGCTTCGTCACGCCGCCGGAGAGCGGCGAGGGCGTCGAGGTCGTGGTGCGGCCGGACAGCGAGCGGCTGCAGCTCCTGGAGCCGTTCCCGGCCTGGGACGGCCAGGACTACCTGGACTGCCCGGTGCTGATGAAGGCGACCGGCAAGTGCACGACCGACCACATCAGCCCGGCCGGGCCGTGGCTGCGGTTCCGCGGTCACCTCGACCGCATCAGCGACAACATGTTCATCGGCGCGGTCAACGCGTTCACCGGCGACACCGGCAAGGGGCTCAACGTCCTCACCGGCGAGACCGACTCGTACTCGGCCGTGGCGCGCGACTACAAGGCCAAGGGCATCCGCTGGGTCGCGGTCGGCGACGAGAACTACGGCGAGGGGTCCAGCCGCGAGCACGCCGCGATGGAGCCGCGCTTCCTCGGCGGCGTCGCGGTGCTCGCGCGGTCCTTCGCCCGCATCCACGAGACGAACCTCAAGAAGCAGGGGATGCTCCCGCTGACGTTCGCCGACCCGGCGTCGTACGACCTGATCCGCGAGGACGACCGGCTCGACGTCGTCGGCCTGGCCGACCTGGCGCCGGGCCGCACCGTCCGGGTCGTCGCCCGGCACGGCGACGGCACGCAGGACGAGTTCGAGACGACGCACACGCTCTCGGACGAGCACATCGCCTGGTTCCGCGCCGGGTCGTCGCTCAACGTCCTGACGGCGGGCTGAGCGATGCCGTACGGAACGCGGGTGCTCGCGGCGGTCCTCGGCGGCGTGCTGCTGATGGCCGGGGTCGCCACGCTCGTCGAGCGCGTGGCCCGGCGGGCCTACGTGGACGACGGAGGGCTGACGATCGCCGGGATCGTGAGCGGGCTCGGTCTCGGGCTTGTCGCGACGGCGTTCGTGCGGCGGGACTAGCCGAACACCACGACGGTCCGCGCGCCCTCGCCGGCCTCCATCGCGGCGAGCGCGTCGTTCACGCCCTCCAACGGGACGCGCGCGGTGATGAGCCGGTCGAGGTCGAGCTCGCCGGAGGCGTAGAGGCCGAGGATGCGCGGGAAGTCACGCGCGACGTCGGCGGAGCCGTAGACGCAGCCGACGATCGAGCGGGCCTGGAAGAACAGCTCCAGCGCGCTGAAGCTGACCGGGTCGTCGTGCCGGCCCGCGCCGACCACGACGACGGTGCCGCCGCGGCGGGCGGCGCGGTACGCGGTGCGGATCGTCGCCGACCGGCCGATCGCCTCGAACGTGTGGTCCGCGCCCCGCCCGCGGGTCAGCCCGCGCACCGCGGCCTCGACGTCGTCCGCGCCGTCCACCGTGTCGGTGGCGCCGAGGTCCTTGGCCAGCGCCCGCTTCTCCTCGCTGAGGTCGACCGCGACGATCGTCTCGGCGCCGGCGTGCCGGGCGCCCTGCACGATGGACAGGCCGACGCCGCCGCAGCCGATGACCACGACGCTGTCGCCGGGGCGCACCTTGGCGGTGTTGACGACCGCGCCGAAGCCGGTCGTCACGGCGCAGCCCACCAGCGCCGCGACCTCGAACGGCACGCTCTCCGGGATCTTCACCACGGCGCGTTCGAGGACCAGCGTCTCCTCGGCGAACGCCCCGCTGCCCAGCACCGGCGCGAGCGCCTCGCCGCCGGCGGAGGCGTACGGCGCGGCCAGCGCGTCGGCCGCGGCGCGCTCGCACAGGTGCGGCTCGCCCTTCCCGCAGAAGAAGCAGGTGCCGCAGGACGGCGTCCAGTTCAGCGTCACGTGGTCGCCGGGGCGCACCGACGTGACGTTCGCGCCGGTCTCGACGACGACGCCGGCGCCCTCGTGGCCCGGTACGGCGGGCAGCGGGTGGCGCAGCGCGCCGCGGCAGATCGACAGGTCCGAGTGGCACACGCCGGTCGCCCGCAGCCGGACGCGGACCTGGTCGGGTCCGGTCGGCGCGAGCTCGACGTCCTCGATCGTCAACGGCGCGCCGGCCTCGCGTAGCACGGCGGCGCGGATCATGGGGGGGAGCGTACCGTCGCGCCGTGGACCCGCAGCGGATCGTGCGCGACGGCTACGACGCCATCGGCGAGCGCTACCACGCCTGGTCGCACGCCGCGCCCACGCGCATCGCGTACGTCGAACGCCTCCGCGACCGGCTGGCGCCCGGCAGCCTGGTGCTGGAGCTGGGCAGCGGGCCCGGCGACCCGGCGACGCGGATGCTCGCCGAGCGGCACCGGGTGGTCGCCGTGGACCTGTCGTGGCGGCAGATCGAGATCGCCCGGCAGAAGGCGCCGGGGGCGTCGTTCGTGCAGGCCGACATGACGCGGCTGGCGGTGCGGCCGGGCAGCGTGGACGCCGTGGCGTCGTTCTTCGCGACGGGACACGTGCCGAGTGCCGAGCAGCCGGCGTTCTACCGGAGGGTCGGGTCGTGGCTGCGGCCGGGCGGCGTGCTGCTGACGACGGCGCCGCGCACGCCGGGCGACGGCACCGAGGAGGGGTGGCTCGGCGCGCCGGAGATGTTCTTCGGCGGCATCGGCCGCGACGCCGCGGTGGCGGCGCTGGAGGCCGGCGGCCTGACGGTCGAGACCGTGGACGACGTGGACGAAGGAGACGGCGAACGCTTCCTTTGGATCATCGCGGAGCGGAGGATGGGAACCCCTCGACCCTCGACCAGCTAGGAGAACCCATGAAGCGCTCACTGCGCCTGCGCAAGGACGTCCTGACCGAGCTCTGCGACGCGGAGCTCGAGGAGGTCGGCGGCGGCGACGCGCTCAGCGGCGCGTCGTGCCCGGCGTGCATCCGGACGACGCCGTTGCTCACCTGCCTGTTCAAGTGCACCGAGTAGGGGGACCGGAGATGACGCGCACGCTGCGCCTGAGCAAGGACGTGCTGACCGAGCTCGCGAACGACGAGCTCTCCGCCGTGGTGGGCGGCCAGGACGTCACCGTCCTGACCATCTGCTACGGCGTCTCCTGCCCGCTCTGCCCGACGCTGCCGTGACGCCGCGCCGGCTGAGCCTCCGCCGCGAGGTGCTGACCGAGCTCCGCGACGACGAGCTGACGTTCGTCGGGGGCAACGACAACATCGTCACCGAGGTCGGGTGCACCGCGGGCTGCCTGTTCGTCGCCGCGCTGCGGCACGCGCTGTCGCTCGACAGCACCTGCATGTGCCTCACGGCGGGCTGCACCGCGCCGTAGCGGCTAGAACAGGTCGTACGACGCCTTCCCGATCAGGAAGCCGTGCCGCGAGACGGCGTCCACGCACCGGACGCCGTCCTCGCGGCTCTCGCACGTGATGCTGCCGAGCGTGGTGCGCTGCCCGTACGGCAGCACGGCCGCGTCGTCGTTGATGACGGAGTCGCCCGAGCACGCGAAGCCGGTCGCGGGCGAGGCCGTGGTCGTGAGGTAGAGGCCGTTGCCCCACTCGAACTCGCAGCTCGCGGGCTTCGACGGCGGCGACCAGGTCTTCTCGCGGATGTCGCAGGCGGCGTTGCCCGAGGTGATGCCGCAGCCGATGTTGCGGGTCGGCGACAGGAACATCCGGTACGCCTCCGGCGACGGCGCGCTCGACGCCTTCGGGGTCGGTGTGGCGGACGTCGCGGCCGGCGTCGCGACGGGCGGCGCGGTGGCGGCCGCGGAGACCGACGGGTCTGCGCCGCGCGAGCAGGCGGCGGCGGCGAGCAGGAGCAGCGGGAGGGCGAGTCGCTTCATGTCCCGCACGACGCCCGAGGCGGCGGGGCGGTTGCATCGGAGTACGGTCGGGCGACGGACACCGACGTAGGAGGAGCCGATGAAGCGCACCCTGCACCTGCGCAAGGAAGTCCTGGCCGACCTCGGCGACACCGAGCTGGCCGAGGTGGTCGGCGCCGTGCCGCCGCCGACGATCCCGTACACCGCGTGCACGATCTGCTCGTTCCTGGCCACCTGCCCCTGCGGGTAGGGCGCCCGCGACCGACGTGTACTGCGTGCTCACCGGAGCCGGCATCTCGACCGAGAGCGGCATCCCCGACTTCCGCGGCCCGAACGGCGTCTGGACCAAGGACCCGGCGGCGCAGCGGATGTTCACGCTCGACGCCTACGTCGCCGACCCCGCGCTGCGGGTGCGGGCGTGGCGTTCGCGGCTGGAGCACGCCGCCTGGACGGCCGAGCCGAACGCCGGGCACCTCGCGCTCGTCGACCTCGAACGCCGCGGCCTGCTGCACACGCTCGTCACCCAGAACATCGACGGCCTGCACCAGAAGGCCGGCAACGACCCGGCCAAGGTCGTCGAGATGCACGGCACGCTGTTCGCGGTCGAGTGCCTGGGCTGCGGCGCACGGACCTCGATGGCGGCGGCGGTCGACCGGGTGCGCGCGGGGGAGGAGGACCCGCCGTGCCTCGCCTGCGGCGGCATCCTGAAGAGCGCGACGGTGTCGTTCGGGCAGTCGCTGGACCCGGCCAACGTCTCCCGCGCCCGGGCCGCGGCCGAGGAGTGCGACGTGTTCCTCGCGGTCGGCACGTCGCTGACCGTGCACCCGGTCGCGGCGCTGGCGCCGCTGGCGAAGCGGGCGGGCGCGCGCCTGGTCATCGTCAACGCGGAGCCGACGCCGTACGACGGCATCGCCGACGAGGTCGTACGCGCGCCGATCGGGGAGGCGCTACCGCGGCTCGTCGGGGCGGCGTAGCCGCAGCAGCAACGCCGCCATGACGCTCGCCAGCACCGACGCGGCGAGCACGGCGGCCTTGGCGTGCTCCTCGCGCGCGCCGTCGAACGCGAGGCCGGCGAGCAGCAGCGACACGGTGAACCCGACGCCGCCGAGCATCCCGAGCGCGACGGTGTCGTACGTCCGCACGCCCGCCGGCCGCTCGGCGAGGCCGAGCCGGGCGCCGAGCGCGATGCCGCCGGTGATGCCGAGCAGCTTGCCGGCGAGCAGCCCGAGGAACACCGCCCACGCGATGCGGTCGCCGGCCGCGCCGGGCAGGTGGGCCAGCGGGATCCCGGCCGCGGTGAACGCGAACACCGGCACCACGAGCCCGGCGGACCAGGGCTGGAGGAGGTGTTCCAGGCGTTCGCCCGGCGCGTGCTCCTCGCCCGGGTCGGGGCGGACGCGGGTGAGCAGGCCGAGCGCGACGCCGGCCACGGTCGCGTGCAGCCCGCCCTCGTGCACCAGCACCCAGGCGACGGCGGCGAGCGGGAGGTGGACCAGGGGCGTGGTGACCCGGCGGCGCTGGAGGACCGCGTACAGCGCGAACGCCGCCGCCGCGCCGAGCAGCGCGAGCGGGGAGACGCCGTGCGCGAACAGCACCGCGATGAGCAGGATCGCGCCGAGGTCGTCGACGACGGCGAGGCTGAGCAGCAGCACCCGCAGGCCGGCCGGGTAGCGCGACCCGGCGAGGGAGAGGACGCCGAGCGCGAACGCGATGTCGGTCGCGACGGGCACGGCCCAGCCGCGGCCGCCGCCGCCCGCCACGGCGAGGTAGACGAGCGCGGGGCCGACCATGCCGGCGACGGCGGCGACGACCGGCAGCGCCGCGCGGCGGCGGGAGCGCAGCTCGCCGACGACCAGCTCGCGCTTGACCTCCAGCCCGGCCACGAAGAAGAACAGCGTGAGCAGCCCCTCCGCGGCCCAGTCCTCGACGGTGAGCGGGCCGAGCCGCGCGCCGACCAGGTCGCGGTACGCGCCGCGCAGGGGCGTGTTCGCGGCGAGCAGGGCCAGGGCGGCGGCGCCGACGAGGATCGCGCCGCCGACGGCCTCGACGCGCAGGTAGTCGACGTAGCCGCCCAGCGGGCGGCGGGGGGCCGCGCGGCGGTCGGCGGCGAGGCGGTCGGCGGCGAGGCGGTCGGCCGGTGGCTGGGCGGGGCGGCGGTCGGCTCGCGGCGGGCGGCTCAACGGACCTCCGGGGCAGGGTCGACGGCGTTGCCGACCAGGCTTCCCGGCGCTCCGGGGAGGAGACTACCCGCCGTCGGCCACCGTGCCGGTGGCCACCGCGCGGCCGGGCAGCCGCGGCGGCCCGGCGCGGACGATGAACACCGGCGCCCCCTTCGGCACCAGCGGGTACAGCGCCTCGACGTCCGGCATCCGCATCCGGATGCAGCCGTGGCTGACGGAGTAGCCGATGGACTTGGCGGCGGGCGTGCCGTGGATGCGGATGCCCGGCGCGCTGAGGTTCATCGCGCGGGTGCCGAGCGGGTTGTGCGGGCCCGGGCCGATGCGGGCCGGCTCGTTCATCGACCACGGCGACCACGGGTTGACCCAGGTCGGCAGGTACCGCTTGAGCGTCACCTCGAACCGGCCGGTCGGCGTCGGGTAGCGCGGCGAGCCGGTGGCGACGCCGTAGGTCCGCTCGACCTTGCCGTTCTTGTAGAGGTAGAGCTTGTTCTCGCCGGTGCGCACGAGGACCGCGGTCTCGATCGCGGTCGTCTTCGGGAACACCTCGAACAGGCGCAGGTCGCGGGCGCGGCCGTCCTCCAGCGCCGCGCGCAGCGCGCCGGAGAACGCGTTCGTGTCGACCTGCTGGCCGAACCGCGCCTTCGTGAACCGCAGCCAGCCGCCCGCCTGCTCGACGCCGGCGTCGACGGCGGGACGGTTCAGCTCGCGGGCGGCGCGCGCGGCGAGCGCGTCCACCTTCGCGGGGTCGTACGCCGTCACGGTGACGTCCACGCGCGGCGGGTCCTCGCCGCCCACCACGCGGCCCCAGGCGCGGGTCGCCCAGTTGCCGCCCTGCGCCTCGCGGAACGCCCGGTCCACCGCCGCCGCCGCGTCGTGCGTCACGCCGGCCGCGCGCAGGGTGAGGGTGTAGGACCGCCCGGCGATCCGTACGGTGGCGGGGCGGTCGAAGTCGCGTTCGACGACCGCGGTCACCTTGGCGATCGCGGCGGCCCGGTCCAGCTCGGAGACGTCCACGCCACCGACCGACGTGCCGGCCGGGAGCTGCCCGCGCATGGTGGCGTCGTGCCGGTACGCGGCGACGCCCACGCCGGTCGGCGCGCCGGTGAGCACCGCGGCGAGACCGACGGCGGCGACGGTACGGGTTCGCAAGGCAGGGCCCTCCTCCGGGTGCTGACCCTACAGACGCGCGGGACGCCCGGTTCGTTGCACATCGGCAGGGAACGGCCGTGTCATGAACCGCGTCGTGCTCGCGGGCTCGATGGGCGCCGGGAAGACGACGGTGGGCCGGCTGCTCGCCGCGCGGCTCGGCACGGCGTACCTGGACAACGACGTGGCGCTCGGCCGGGCCCCCGCCGACGTCGAGGCCGAGGCGGGCCTGGCGGGGCTGCACGCGGCGGAGGCGGCGGCGCTGCGGGCGGCGCTGGAGCGCGACGGCGTCGTGGCGGCGCCGGGCTCGATGGCGCTGGACCCGGCGCTGCGCGCGCTGCTGCGTGACGAGACCGTCGTCTGGCTGCGGGCCCGGCCGGACACGCTGGCCGCGCGCGTGCCGGGCTCCGGGCGACCGCTGGCGGCCGCGGACGTCGCCGCGCTGGACGCGGCGCGGCGACCGGGGTTCGCCGAGGTGGCGACGGTCGTGGTGGACGTGGACGGCCGCCCGCCGGAGGAGATCGTGGACGAGATCGTCGCGCGTCTGGGGCTCGCCGGGCCCTGACGTCGGCTACCGTCGGCGCGTGCGTTCCTGGATCGCCGTCGCCGCGGCCTGCGCGCTGCTCGCCGGCTGCGCCGCCGACCCGCCCTCGCGCGCCGCCGCGCCGTCCGTCACCGCCGAGCCGACGAGCGAGTCGCCGTCGCCCGACGTGACGACGGCTCCGCCGCCTGCCACGCGGCCACCGACCTCCCCGCCGCCGGCGACCCGGCCGCCGTCCCCGCGCCCGACCGCCACGCGGACCGCCGCGCCGCCGCCGGTGCGGACCAACCGCGCGTGCGAGACGCCTCCCGCCGGCTCGCCCGCGGGCTGGCCGCGCACGCCGACGGCGGCGGCGCCGCTGGACCTGCTGATCACCGGCGACTCGCTCCAGGAGTCGATGGGCCCGCGGCTGGCCGGCTACGCGAACGCGAAGCGCCACGTGGTCGCCGCCTGCACCGTCCCGAAGTACTCCACCGGCCTGGTGCGCGACGACTTCTTCGACTGGCCCGCCTACGCGAAGCAGCTCTCCGCGCAGCGCGACCCGGAGGCCGTGTCGTTCATGATCGGCGGCAACGACGCGCAGAACATGAGCGTCGGCGGCCGCATCCTCGAAGCCGGGTCGCCGGAGTGGGCCGCGGAGTACGAGCGGCGGGCGGCGACCGTGATGCGGGCGTTCGCGGCGGCGGACCGCAAGGTCTACTGGATCGGCATGCCGATCGCCCGGTCGGCGCGGCACACGAAGGTGTTCCAGGTGTCGAACGCCGCCGTGCAGCGGGCCGCCCGGAGCGTTCCCGGGGTCGAGTACGTGGACATCTGGGCGATGTTCGCGCCGCACGGGGTGTACGAGGACTCGTTCGCGAACGAGTACGGCCAGGTCGAGCGGATGCGCTCCAGCGACGGGATCCACCTGTCGACGGCGGGGGCGGCGTACCTCGCGCGGCGGATGCTCACGGTCCTCGACGCCGACTGGCACCTCGCCTAGGGCGAGGTGCCAGTCGAACGAAGTCTCAGTGCGGCTTCTGCTAGAAGAGCCAGAGCAGCAGCAGGATGATGAGGATCAGAGCGATCACTCCACCGCCGACGTACATCTGTCCACCTCCTCCGCGTCCCGTCCGTGCGCTGACCACGTCGTACCCGCCCCGGACACGGATCAAGACAAGGTGAGGGCTCCGTCACCTTTTCGTTTTCGGGAGTGCGGTCGCGGATCGGCTTGTTACGGTGGCTCGGAAAGTCCGCTTCGCGCCTGAGGAGGCGCTCGTGAGCCGTACCCCCGCTACGCCCAAGGTCGGTGGCCAGGCGCTGTCCGACGGCGTGCTCATGCGCGCCGGCGACGTGTGGGCGGTCGCACGCCTCGACGGGTCGCTCGAGATGGGCCGGCTGCCCGCGAACCGCTGGGCCGGCGTGCCGTTCCTCCGGGTCGTCACCGGGCTCGTGCCCGCGCTGGCGCGCGGGCTGCGCGCGATGGGCGCGAGCGGCCGCAACCGCACGCTGCCGAAGCGGGTGCGCTGGGCGCTGCCGCTGTTCCTCGTGGCGCCGTTGCTGCTGAACTGGGTGCTCTCCCGCGCGCTGGGCTCGCCGACCGTGTGGGGCTGGCAGAGCGGCGCGACCGCGATCGTGCTGGTCGCGGCGCAGCTCGCCGCGCTGCGGATCGTGATGCCGCCGTCGATGTGGCGCTTCCACGGCGCCGAGCACAAGGCCGTGGCGGCGTACGAGCAGGGCACCGACCTCAACGACGTCACCGCCGTGCTGCGCGCGTCGCGCGTGCACGACCGCTGCGGCACCAACGTCGTCGCCGTCCTCGTGCTGGCCTGCCTGCTGCCGATCCCGTCGAGCGGCGCGCTGTCGGTGGCGGTGTTCGTCGGGCTGTTCGCGGCGTCGGTCGAGGTCGTCTCGCTGGCCGCCAAGCACCCGCGCTTCTGGCTGTCCCGCGCGATCCTGTCGGCCGGGCACTTCCTCCAGCGGCACGTCACCACGGCGGAGCCGACGGAGGAGGAGCAGGCGGTCGGCGTGAAGGCGTTGCAGGCCTGCCTGGCGATGCTGGCGGCGGACCGGATGGCGTCGGCGTCGCTGGACGAGCTCGAAGCGGCGTAGCTAGAGGAACGCGCCGTAGAGGACCGCGACGCCCGCCGAGGCGGCCGCGGTCGCGGCGAGCGGCCGGCGCGCGCCGGCGGCGACCAGCACGAGCAGCGCGACGACCAGCGCCTCGTTGCCCGCCCGCAGGAACGCCACGTCCCGGTGCCACGCGGTGCTCGTCGCGAGCAGCGTGGCGGCGGCCAGCGGCGCGGCGAGCGCCGGGACCTCGCGGACCCGCCAGAGGGCGTGGAGCAGCAGCGCGAGGAACGCCACCCGCTCGGCCAGCCAGACGTTCTCCAGCACCGCGTCGCGGCTGCCCCACGCGGTGAGGTCGGCGCCCGCGAACAGCACCGACAGCGGCCGCAGGAACGGCGTGCCGAGCCCGGTCCCCTCCGCCGCGGCGACCGCGGGCTCACCCCAGACGGAGCGCAGGTACGCCTGCCAGGCCACGAACGCGGTGAGCGGCACGAGCAGCAGCGCGGCGCGGGCGAGCGCGGCGCGGCGGGGGGCGGCGCGGCGGGGGGCGGTGTCCGGGGTGCGGGCGCGGAGGGCCTGCCACAGGGCGTGCAGGCCGAGGCCGGCGAGCACCACGAGCACGGTCTCCCGGGTCAGCACGGCGGCGGTGAACGCGGCCGCCGCCACGACCGGGCGGCGCGGCCAGGCGACCAGGCCGGCGAGCAGCAGCGCGGTCGCCAGCGGCTCGGTGAGGTCGCGGGTGAACGAGATGACCAGCGCCGGCGACAGGCCCACGACCACGCCCCACAGCGCGTGTCGCCCCCACCGGCGGGCCAGCGCGGCCGCCGCGGCCGTGGCGCCGAGCAGGGCGAGGACGTTGACCAGGATCAGGGCCACGCTCGCCGGGACGCCGGCGCGGGTGAGCGCGTGCGCGGCGAGGGGGAGGCCGACGCGCTGGGCGCGGTACGGGGGGTTGTCGAGCGTGATGCCGTACGCGGTCGGCTCGTCGGGGAACGGGTCGAGCGTCATCCGGTACACGAACTGGCCGTCGTAGCCGGTGCCCTCGTTGACCACGGCCAGGTCGGCGGGCCGGTCGGGGTGCACGAACGCCTCGCCCGCGACGACCAGCCCGGATGGGCCGCCCGCCGCGACCAGGCGCACGCCGAGAAGTGACACAAGACACAGCGCCGCGGCGGCGACCGCGGCGAGCACGGAGTCGTACGCTCGGAGGCTATGGCGGTCACGCTGCGCGAGGCGCGGTCGGAGTTCGTGCGGTTCCAGACCGCGCGGTGGCTCGGCGGGATGCTCGCCGCCGCCGTCGCCGTCCGGGTCGCCCTCGGCGGCTGGGGCGTGCGCGACCTCGTCGTCGGGGTGGCGCTGGTCGCGTTGCAGCCGTTCACCGAGTGGCTGATCCACGTGTACATCCTGCACTTCAAGCCGCGCGTGGTGCGGGGACGCCGCGTCGACCTCGGCATCGGCGTGCTGCACCGCCGGCACCACCAGGCGCCGAAGGACCCGCGCTGGATCTTCATCCCGATGCGCGCGATCCGGTTCTACGCCGTGCTCGACGCCGGGCTGCTGCTGCTCGCCTGGCGGCTGCGGCCGTCGATCGCGACCGCCGTGGCGGTGGCGACCGCGTTGACGCTGTCGTACGAGTGGACGCACTACCTGATCCACACCGACTACCGGCCGCGCACCCGGCTGTACCGGGGGCTGTGGCGGGCGCACCGGCTGCACCACTTCCGCAACGAGAACTACTGGTACGGCGTCACCGGGCACCTCGGCGACCGGGTGCTGCGGACGTACCCGGCCAAGGAGGACGTGCCGCTCTCGCCGACCGCGACGACGCTGGGCGTCGACGTCGCGGCGTAGGCGGCCGCCTCAGGCGCTGGCCGCCTCGGCGAGGCCGAGGAACGGCGCCCACGCCGGCTCGTAGCGGCCGTGGCCGAGCAGCAGCCGGGCCGCGCCGCGCGGTGCGGCGGGCGCGCCGGAGCGCAGCGTCCAGCCGAGCTCGTCGAGCGTGCGGTCGGCCTTGACGTGGTTGCAGCGGCGGCAGGCGGCGACGAGGTTCTCCCAGACGTGCCGGCCGCCGCGGGAGCGGGGCACCACGTGGTCGAGCGTCTCGGCGGCGTTGCCGCAGTACTGGCAGCGGTGGCCGTCCCGGGCGAGCACGCCCTGGCGGGACAGCGGCGCGCGGGAGCGGTACGGCACCCGGACGTAGCGGGTGAGCCGGATCACGACCGGCTCGGCGAGGTCGAGGCGCTCGGAGTGCAGCGTGCGGTCGGCGGCCTCGAGCACCACGGCCTTCGCGGTGAGGACCAGAACCACGGCGCGGCGGGTGGGCACGACGCAGAGGGGCTCGTAGGAGGCGTTGAGGAGCAGGGCGCGGGCCATGAGCCACCCTCCCCTCCGCTTCTTCTTCCTCTCGGCCACTGACGGTAGCGGGAACCCGGCGCGTCGTCCGCATTGATTTGTGCCGTGTCGTGGCGAGACGGCTAGAGCACTGTGGCCACATCGTTGCCGTGCGGTGCCACGGGAGCGGGGGTCGTTCTGGGAAGATGCCGCCCTCCGGAACGTGTGTGTGGGGGTTCGAGTGGGACGCGGGACGCGCGAGCGCGCCGGCCGCCGTGGGTGGCGCGAGGCGCGTGGCTGGCGCGCGGGGCCGGCCCGGCACGCTGTCGCGCGCCTGGCGCCCGGCTTCTCGCGGTCGGCGGTCGTCGCGGTCGCGGCGGTCGTCGGGCTCGCCGGCGCGGGCACGGCGGCGTACGAGGTCGCCGGCCGCTCCGCCCACGCGCGCACGCCCGTCGCGCACCCCGTCCCGGCCCCCGTGACCCTGAGCGCCTCCGCGTCGCCGGCCGCCGCACAGTACGGCGGCAGCGTCGCGGTCGCCGCGGTGCTGGTCGACGCGGCCGGCGTACCGGTGGCGGGCGTGCCCGTCGACGTGCTCGCCGCGCGGGTCGACACGCCGCGCAACGTCGCCGTCGTCTCGACCACCGTGACCGACGCCGCCGGGCGGGTCGCGGCGTCGTTCCGGCCGGCCGCGTCGTCGAACGTCTGGGCGCGCTACGGCGGCAGCGGCTCGCTCGCGCCGGCCGTGTCGCTCGTCTCGCGCGTCGACGTCGTGCAGAAGGTCACCGCGTCCGCCACCGCGCGGGTCGCCGGCGCCGGGCGGTGGACCGTCACCGTGCGCGGCACCGTCACGCCCGCGCGGGCCGGGGAGCAGGTCCGGGTCGAGCGCCGCGTCGGCGCCGCCTGGGCGCCCGTCGCGGTCAAGTCGCTCACCGCGGCGGGCACGTTCGCGTTCTCCCAGGTGCGGACGCGGGCGGGGACGTACGAGTACCGGGTGCGGCGGCCGGCGGACGCGTCGTTCGGCGAGTCGTCGGCGGTGGCGCGGGTACGGCTGCGCGCCGTCGCGGGCGCCCGCCCGCCGGCGCCGCTCATCGGGAGCGGCCGGGACGCCGGGCCGCGGCTGCTCGTCACCGGCGACTCGCTGGCGTACTACCTCGGCCAGCAGCTCGCGACCGCGCGGCGCGGTCGCGCCACCGTGGTGGACAGCAAGCACAGCTCCGGACTGGCGCGGCCGGACTATTTCGACTGGGAGCCGTACGCGCGGCAGCAGGTCGCCGCGCACCACCCGACCTCGGTCGTGCTGTACCTGGGCGGCAACGACTGCCAGCCGTTGCGGCGCAACGGCACCGGCGCCTGGACCGCCGTCGGCACCTCCGGGTGGTCGGCGGAGTACCAGCGGCGGGTGGCATCGTTGATGCGCGTCTACACCGGCGCGGGGGCGCGGGTGTACTGGCTCGGGCTGCCGATCGCGCGCGACCCGGAGATCGCGTCCTGCTACCGCATGCTGAACGCCGCCTCGGCCGCCGCCGCGCGGTCCGTCGCGGGCGTGGCCTGGCGCGAGACGTGGTCGCTGTACACGGTCGACGGGCACTACAGCGATGTCGTGAACGGCGTGCTGGCCCGCCAGGAGGACGGCATCCACCTGACGTTCGAGGGCACCCGCTTCGCCACCCGGATGGTGCTGGCGCTCCTGGGCGCGTAGGCCCGCGCCGCGCCGCCGTGCCGCCGCGCGCGGCGCGACCGGGTCGCGTTGTCGTACATCCGCGTGCTGGGGCCGCGACCCGGTCGCGTTTTCAGCGCGCGGCGCGGGGCGGGCGGGCGGCGCGGGGCCGCCGGCGGGGCGGGCGGCGCGACCGGGTCGCGTTGTCGTACATCCGGGTGCTGGGGCCGCGACCGGGTCGCGTTTTCAGCGGCGGCGCGCGGCGCCGCCGGTGCGGCGCCGGCGCGCCGCGCTGGGGGGCGGCGCCCCCGGCCTCGTGCGCGCTGGGGGCCGGCCCCTGCCCTCGCGTCTGCTGCGCGGGGGCGTCAGAGGACGGGGAGGACCTCCTCGGGGAGGGGGGTGAGGGGGCGGGCGTTGTTCGCGGCCGGGGTGAGGTGGCGTTCGAGGCGGAGGGCGAGCACCGCGACGATCCCCAGCACGACGACGAGCCCAGCGATGAACTGCGGGTACAGCCGTGCCTCCAGCAGCCGGCCCGCCACCAGCGGGCCGATCACGGCGGAGAGCTGCCAGGTGACGCTGGACACCGCGTTGTAGCGGCCGCGCAGGTGCGGGGGCGCGATCTCGTTCACGAGCGTGCTGCCGGTCGGCGCCCACAGCGTCTCGCCGAGCCCGAACGTCGCCAGCCCGACCACCACGCCCGCGGCGGCCAGCGTGCCGGAGCCGAGCGCGGCCGAGCCGATGACGAGCCACGACAGCGCCCACAGCACGGCCACGCCGGCGAGGGCGCGGGTGCGGCGGTGGCCCTGGAGGCGGCGTTCGACGGAGAGCTGGGCGACGACGATGACGACGGTGTTGGCGGCGAACGCGAGGCCGAGCACCCGCGTGGACACGCCGGCCGCGTCGGTGGCGAAGCCGGGGAAGCCGGCGTACATCTGGCCGTAGCCGGCCACCGACAGCAGCAGCGTGACGAAGCAGACGCGCAGGAACACCCGGTCGCGCAGCAGCGCGCCGTACCCGGTCGCCGCGTCCGGCCCGGCCTCGGCGGCGGCGGCCGCGTCGTGCGGCGACGGCCGCAACGCCGCGTGCCGCAGGGTGAGCAGGATCAGCGAGTACGCGACGAACGACAGCGCGTCGACCAGGTAGATGGCCTGGAACGTCCCCACCCGCGCCTCGTCGACGACGAGGCCGGACACGGCGCCGCCGATGCCGATGCCGAGGTTCAGCAGCGCGAACTGGACGGCGAACACCCGGGCGCGCCGCTCGGGGGGCACCAGCCGCGCGATCAGCGCGGACTGCGACGGCCACGTCGCCGCCTGGCCGGCGCCGAGCAGCGCGAGCGTGGCGAACGCGTGCCACGGCTTGGTGACGAACGCGAACAGCGCGGTCCCAAGCCCCTCGACCAGCAGCGCGCCGACGAGCACCCGCCACGGCCCGACCCGGTCGCTCAGCGAGCCCATGAACGGCACGGTGAGCAGCCCGGCGACGCCGAGCGTGGCGATGGCGTCGCCGGCCGTGCCGACGTCGAGGCCGCGGGCGTCCTTGAGGTAGATCAGCAGGAACGGCAGCGTGAAGCCGGTGCCGAGGGCGGACAGCGTGTTGCCCGCGATGAGCCGCCGCACCTCGCGGGAGATGCGGTCGGGAGCGGGTCGGTTCCTCACGAGAGGGGAGTCAAACAGCCGGGTGTGACAGAACGCGACCGGGTTACCGGGCGTTCGCCGAGGGCGAACGGGCGGGAGCGCGCGGCGCGGGCCCGACTGCGGGGCCGACCGCCGGGCTGAGCGTGGGGCCGACCGTGGGCGAGGCGCGGGTCAGTTGAACGACGGGTCGGCCGGGAACGTCGAGGCGAGCGCCAGCCGCCCGCCCTGCCGGCGGAGCACCTGCCGCCACAGCGTGAGCGGCGACGCGGTGAACGGGTCCGGCGGGAGGCACTCCAGCACGAACCAGCCACCGGCCTCGACCTCGCCGTCGAGCTGACCGCCGCCCCAGCCCGCGTAGCCGGCGTACACCCGGACGTACGCCACGTCGGCGGCGAGCAGCGCCGGGTCGCTGTCGAGGTCGACGACGCCGAGGGTGGGGGAGACGGCCTGCACGGCGGCGTTCACCACTCCGGGGCGGGTGGAGCCCAGGCAGATCGCGGCCGTGGAGTCGACCGGGCCGCCGGAGAACACCACGGGCGGCTCGGACGCGAGGTCGCCCCACGACGGCAGCACCTCGGCCACGGCGGTGTCGGTGGGCCGGTTGAGGATGACGCCGAGCGCGCCGTCCTCGTCGTGCTCCAGGACGAGCACGACCGAACGGTCGAAGTTGGGGTCGCCGAGGCCGGGCGTCGACACCAGGAGACGTCCGCGCAGCGACTCGGGCACACGCGGACGGTATCCCGTCCCGAGCGGCCCACACCCGGCGGGCGCGGCGGCACGAAACCATCCGAAAGAGCCATAGCGGTGCAACCCGGCCGGGCGCGACGATGGAGCAAGATCGCCACCATGCCGCCCGCCACCACCCCGACGACCATGCCGCCCGCCGCCCCGTCCGCCACCCCGCGGCCCGCACCGGAGACTCCCCCCAGCCGATGACCGCCGTCGCGGACCTGCTCAGGTTCGTCCAGCTCGCCGTGTTCCTCGCGGCCGCCGCCGTCGCCGCCCTGCGCTGGGTGCGCCGTCGCGGCGCGGCCCGGGCGTGGCTCGCGGCGATGTTCGGCCTGCTCGCGCTCGTCGTGGCCGCGTCGGAGGTCATGCCGCAGACGCCGGCCACCGGCCCGGAACGCGTCGAGCAGAAGCTGCTCGTGGCCGTGCTGCTGCTGTTCCCGTACCTCCTGTACCGGTTCATGGCGACGTTCGAACGCCCCCCGCGCGCGCTGGACACGACCGCGCGCGCCCTGACCGCCGGCGTGCTCGTGGCGACGTTCGCGGTGTCCCGGTTCCCGCAGCCGGGGGAGCCGCGGTCGGTGGCGTTCGGGACGTACCTCGTGCTGCTGCTCGTGCAGTGGACGTTCCTGTCCGGCGTCGTCGCGGTGCGGCTGTGGCGGGCCGGCCGCGCCCAGCCGACGGTCGCGCGCCGGCGGATGCGGATGCTCTCCTCCGGCGCAGCGGCGCTCGCGCTGGGCCTCGTCATCACGGCGCTCGCGCCCAGCGAGGAGCCGAACGCCGTCACGCTCGTCGTGCACGTCGTGGCGATCGCCAGCGCGGTGCTGTTCCTGCTCGGCTTCGCGCCGCCGCGCGCGCTGCTGCGGACGTGGCGGGCGCGGGACATCGAGGCGTTGCAGGGCGCGCTGGTCGGCCTGGCCCAGGCGACCACGACAGAGGAGGTCGTGGGCGACCTGCTGCCGCGGGTCGTCCAGCTCGTCGGCGCCCGCGCGGCGTCGATCCACGACAGCCGGGGACGGCTCCTGGGCAGCACCGGCGACACCACCCCGCTCGACCCGGGCGCGGAGACGCTGCCGCTGGTCGAGGGCGTGACGCAGACCGGCGCCGACCACCTGCGCATCGAGGTGCCGGGCGGGCGGCTGGAGCTCTGGACGACGCCGTACACGCCGTACTTCGGCCGCGAGGAGCTGGCGCTGCTCCGCACGGTCGCCGCGCTGGTGCACGTGACGCTCGAACGGACGTACTCGCACGCCCGCGAGCTCGCCGCCCGCGACGCGCTGTCCGAGGCGCAGCGGATCGCGAAGATCGGGTCGTGGCGGCTCGACCTGGCGACCGACACGATCGAGGCGTCCGACGAGATGTACCGGCTGTGGGGCCTGACGCCCGGCGCCGGCCCGCTGACCCGCGAGGCGTACGACGCGCGCGTGCACCCGGACGACCGGACGGCCGCGACCGAGACGTTGCTGCACGCGGTCACCTCGGGCGAGGACCTGACGAACGAGTTCCGGCTCCTCGACGACGACGGGTCGGTGCGCTGGATCCACGCGCGCGGCAGCGCCCAGTACGACGAGTCCGGCGCGCTGGTGGCGCTGCTGGGCACCTGCCAGGACGTGACCGAGGCACGCCGCCTGGACCAGATGCGCCGTGACTTCGTGGCCAACGCCGCGCACGAGCTGCGCACTCCGTTGACTACGGTGTCGGGCATGGCGACGCTCCTGGCGAACCAGCGCGACCGGCTCACGCCGGCGGAGCTGGACAACGCGTTCGCCGCGCTCGGCCGGCAGGGCCAGCGGGCGCGGCAGCTCGTGACGAGCCTGCTCGACCTGTCGCGCCTGGAGGCGGGGCGGGTGCCGGTGCGGGCCGTGCCCGTCGACGTACGCCGCGTGGTCGACGCCGCGCTGGAGACCGCGCCCGCGCCGGACGGCGTCGAGGTCGCGGTGGACGTCGCGGACGTGAAGGCCGTCGCCGACCCCGACCGGCTGGAGGAGATCGTCGTCAACCTGCTCACCAACGCGTACCGCTACGGCGGCCCGCACGTCCGCGTCACCGCCTCGGCCGGGAACGCCGTCACGCTCGCCGTCAGCGACGACGGCGCGGGCGTGCCGGAGGCGTTCGTGCCGGAGCTGTTCGTGCCGTTCAGCCGCGGCGGCGAGGTCACCGGGACGCCTGGCTCCGGGCTGGGGCTCGCGATCTCGCAACGCCTCGCCCGCGCGCTCGGCGGGGACCTGACGTACGAGCCGGGCTCGCCCGGCGCGCGGTTCGCGCTGCGCCTGCGGAGCGTGTCGTGACGCGCGTGCTGGTGGTCGACGACGAGCCGGACATCGCGCTGATCTGCAAGCTCGCGCTGTCGCTGGAGGGCTTCGACGTCGAGGAGCGCGACACCGGCCAGGCGGCGCTGGACTACCTGGCCGAGAACACCCCCGACGTCGTGCTGCTCGACCTGCGGCTGCCCGACCTCTCCGGCTGGGAGGTGCTCGAGAAGCTGCGCGAGCGCGACCAGCTCGCCTCGCTGCGGGTCATCCTGTTCTCGGCCCACGCGAGCGCCGCGCAGAGCGCGCTGGAGGCGGGCTGCGTGAGCTTCATCGCGAAGCCGTTCACGCCCGACGACCTCGTCGCGCACGTGACCTCGGCGATGCGCACCCGTGACGCGGGCGAGGCAGGAACGGCACCGACCGCGTAGAACCGCCAGCCAGCGCCGGGTACCCCCTCCCGGCCCCACCCCTCAGGAGCTGGCATGAAGCGTGTCCTCTGCGGTGCCCTGCTCGCGGCCGCGGCCTTCGCCGTCCCGGCGCAGGCGACCGGCGGTCCGGACCTCGGGCCCTACGTCACGGTCTACAACAACGAGTACGGCGCCGGCGTCGGCACCGGCATCCCGCACCAGCCGCTGTTCGGCGCGCACCTGAACAAGACGACGGGCGAGCTGTGCGTCGGCTTCAGCTACCAGGTCCCGCAGTGCGTCGGCGGGCCGATCAACTAGCCACCCTGCCGCTCGCCGGCCGTGAGGCCAGGGAGCGGACGCCTGCTCCGGCCCGGGCTCGGCGGCTCGCTGCCGTCGCGCCCGGTGCCGGGGCCGCGCGCCCTGCCGTCCCGGCGGGGTGCAGCGGGCTAGCGCGCCTCGCCGCCGTACGACTCGGCCAGCGCCCGGGCGACGGCGCGCGCGTCGGCGTCCCAGACCTCCTTGTCGACGCGCGGCAGCATCTCCTCCCAGAGCGGGAGGTTCGAGCCGCGGAGCTGGAGCAGCCCGGCCGGGCGGGCGAGCAGCATCACGTGCAGGTGCGCGCCGCCGTCGCCCCACTTGTACAGGTGGACGCGGCCGATGTCGCCGAGGCCGCGGATGGCGCGCTCGGTGTGCACGACGAGCCGGCCGAGGTCCGCCGCGTGCGTGTCGTCGAGGTCGCCGAGGTCGAGGTGTGCCTTGGGCAGGAACGTCACGCCCATCGGCAACCCGAGCGGCTCGCGCCACGCGGTGAGCACCCACCGCTCGTCGTGCCAGATCGCGTCGCGCATCGGGTCCGCGCAGAAGCCGCAGTCGTCGCCGTCCTCGCCGCGCCGCGGCGGCTCGGGCAGGACGGGCGGCTCCAGCGGCTTGGCGCGCAGCCCCTCGTTCTCGAACGGGAAGATCTCCCACATCGACTGGTCCGGCATCGGCAGCCGGTGCTCCGCGTCGGCATGGGCGAGGCAGCGGGCGTAGAACTCCTCCGGCGAGTACGGCACGCCGCCGGACTCTAGCGGCGTTCGCGTGGGACCGTGGCGACCGGCGACAGGGAGAGTGCGATGGGAGACCACGCGCGCGGGTTCGCGGCGTTCCTCACCACGTCGGTGGGCGGGTTCGTGGTGAGCGCGCTGCTCTACCTGCTGTTCCACGAGCCGTGCCGCAACGTGCTCGGCCTCCGTACCGGCGAGTGCGTGTTCGGGATGTCGCTCGGCGAGTTCGCGCAGCGGACGGGCATCCTGAGCCTCGTGGTGGGCGTCGTGATCGGCTTCGCGCTCGACTCGTCGTGAGGCTCCGGCCGTGGACGTGACGGCGGAGCGGTTCGGCGAGCTGGTCGAGGAGGCGCTCGCCGACCTGCCGCCGGACCTGGCGAGGCTGATGGACAACGTCGCCGTGTTCGTCGAGGACGACCCGCCCGAGGAGGGGCTGCTCGGCCTCTACGAGGGCACCCCGCTGACCGAGCGGGACTCCTGGTACGCGGGCTCGCTGCCGGACCGCGTCACGCTCTACCGCACCGCGATCTGCGCGGTCTGCGACGACGAGGACGACGTGCGCGACGAGGTGTACACGACCGTCGTGCACGAGATCGCGCACCACTTCGGCATCGACGACGACCGGCTGGACGAGCTGGGCTGGTAGGTCAGGCGCCGTGGCCCGGCTCGAGGTCGCGGACCTGGTCGAACGTCAGCGGCTGGCCGTCGCCGACGACCGCCGCGAACGGCTCCACCAGCAGCCCGGTGTGGTCGCCGAACCCGAGCCGGTCGAGCACCCGGCCGGCGAACCAGCCCGCGCACCCCTCCAGCACCGGCACGCCCTCCGGGCCCGGCGACCAGGCGACCCGCGCGAACTTGTCCACCTCCGCGCCGCACAGCGACCCGAACGTCTCCGCGACGTCGTGCTGCCGCCTGCTCAGCACGTGCACCGCGACGACCTCGGCGGCGGCCGCGACGTCGTGCGTGTGGTTCTTGTCCGACACGCAGACGAGGAACCGCGGCGGCTCGATGCACACCTGCGCGGCGAACCCGACGAGGCACCCGGCGCGGGTGTCGCCGTCGGCCGCGGTGAGGACGTACATCGGGTGGTCGAGCCGGCTCATCAGGTCGTCGAACGCTCCCACGCCGGGCGGCCTACCCGCCGCCGGGCCTCGGCACCCGGCTCGCGAAGAACGCGTCCCCGCCGCGGACGTGCTCGCGGCGGGGACGGCGGGCGTGCGGGTGGTCGTGCCTAGCTGACGTTGCAGAGCACCGTGCGCAGGCAGATCGCCGACACGCAGGGGTCCTCCAGGGAGAGGATGCAGTCGACGCGGCCGGTGAACGAGTCGTTGCCGGCGCCGGCGGCCAGCGCGAGCTCGGCGGCGGTGAGCTCGGTGAGGTGCTCGGTCTTCAGCGACAGGCGCTTCTTCACGTAGGGGCTCCTGGGGTGAGGCGGGGCGGCGCCGGGCAGCGCCGCCGGGAACGAGCCCGTTCCCGCTCCAGGGGTTCGCCATGCCGCGGCCGTCCCCTGGCGGCGCCGGGTCCGGACTGGCCACCTGGCGGTACCCACGGGGCGGGTCATCGGCCACAATCGGGGTCCCTCGACCGAAAGGATCCCCTCATGCGACTCGTACTCGCGATCGCGTTCGCCGCCGCGGCCCTCGCCGCGCCCGCCGCCTCCGCCACGGCGGACTCGCCGTGCCTGCCGGTGCTCTGCCAGCCCGGCCCGGTCACGCACTGCTTCTACACGCCCGAGGTCCGGTTCTGCATCTAGCGCCGGGAGAGGGGCCGCCGGACTCCGGCGGCCCCTGGCCCGACGGCCGGCAGCCGCCGCCGACGCGCGACAGGCAGCGCAGTCCACGCCGGGGAGGCAGGTGTCCGTGATGCACGCCCACGTGTCCCAGACGTCACCCGTCAGCAACACCGCACGGCGCCGGTGCGCGCGCGGTCGCACGTCACACGCGGGGACCCGGGGTGGATCACCGGAGGAACGCGACCGAGCGGGTGGTGTCCGAGGGGCGACACACACGATAAGCCCATGGACTCCCCAGACACAGATCGTGCTCTAGCGTTTTTCCTGCCCGGAATCGCGTTGATTCCGGGCTCAGGGAGATCCCCGATCTCCGACGCATAGCGCGTGCGGATCGCGAGTTGAGTAGGACGGAATCGCCGCAGGGACTCACGCCGGGTCTGACTGGTCCGAGAAGCCCGAGCGCCCCGATCCCAAGGCGACGCGTCCGGTCGTCGCGTTCCGTAACCGCCGTGAGGTGGGGCGGGCGGTGCGGTCCCGCACGACGGTGAGGCGCGCGACGGTCACCGCATCCACCCCGATCAAGCACCTCTGCGTTGGAGAGCCCGCGTACCTCGGCGCCGGTGAGTTCCTCAATGGGCCGGGCCGATGATGGGTTCGTCCGGGGGTGGTGCGCCGAAGTCGGCCCGAACGGGCTTACTGCGTGGAGGGGCAGGTCGGGAGTTCGCCGTTGTGGCCGTTCGGGCTGAGGTAGTACGCGTACGACCACCCTGTCGTCGGATCGGTGGGGTTCGACTCCAAGGGACCGCCCGACACTTCGTGGTAGTGGACGCGGTACCACAGCGGGCCGTTGCCGGTGCCGGGGTCGGGGTCGAAGTCGGTCGTCACCTTGCACTCGACCCACGCGGTGTCGTGGTGCTGGATGATCCCGATGCGCTTGCCGTCGGCAGTGGGCGTGGTGCGGACGTACAGACCCAGCTCGTCGTCGCTGATCTTGTCGCGGAGCACCATGAACGGGCGGGCCCCCGGCTTACCCCAGGGTCCGTCACGGCGGATCTGTGCCGCGACAGCGTTGTCATCAAGTCCCGGCGACGGGGTGACAACTTGAATGTTTTCGATCTTGCAGCCGTCCGTCACCTGCTTGCAGACGACCTGGGTGCCGCCGCCCTGGTTGGTGGTGACGGGCTTGTCGCCACCGTCGTTGCCGCCGAACGCGGCGATACCGGCTAGTAGGGCACCGGTCGCTGCGACGGCGGCGATGAAGAGGCTGACGTTGTTGCTGGGCTTACGCACTGGGAGAGCTCCTGTCCGGCGCCCGGACCAGCTCCCTCAAGCTAGACAGCGGGCGTCGCTAGGAGTACGGGACTTTCGGGCTCTGCGTTACGCCGAGTGGGTCAACGCGTAGGAGGGGTCATGGTTGTACGGGAGTAGTCCGAGCCGGAAAGGTGGGAGGTTGCCATAGAGGACGATGGCCTGTCCCGTGGGTAGTTGCCGGAGGTACTCGATGGGGGCGAGGCGTACGTCGCTGACGTGTTCGCTGATGCTGCGCCGTCCGTCGGTGCTCCATGTGGGGGCGGGGCGGACGAGTTCGTCGTCGCCGATGTGGCGGGAGAGCTGGTCGAGGGTGGCGAGGTCGGCTTGGCCGGCGAGGAGGACTTTGGCGCGGTGGCCGTTGACGACGGTGGCGGCGCGGCGGTTGTAGATCGCGTCGAGCTGGGCGAGGTCTTGCCAGACGGTGCAGAGCAGGATGCCTTGTCCGGCGCCGGTGGCGGCGAGGGTGTCGAGGTTGCGCAGCGGTGCGATGTTCGCGGCTTCGTCGAGCATGAGCAGCAGCGGCGGGTCGAGTGGTTGCCCGGTGCGGGCGTAGCGGTCCTGGGCGGCGCGGACGACGGACTGGACGAGGGCTTCGAACAGTGGGCGGAGGCGGTGCTGTTCGTGTTCGGGGGCGACGAGGTAGAGCGTGTTGTCGCCGTCCAGCAGCCGTTCGACGTCGATGCGGTCGGAATCATCCTCGACGGTCGTCGCTCGTCGGACCGAGGGTGAGGTGAAGGCGCGGAGGAGGACTTCGGCGGTGCCGTAGACGCTGTCCTTGGCGCGTTCCTCGCGGGCGGTGGTGGCGGACCAGGCGTCGAGGGCGTCTTGGTCGGCGAGCGCCTCGAGGATGTCGGTGACCTCGGTCTCGTCGCGGCGGTCGACCCAGCGGGCGATGTCGCTCATGGAGCGGGCGGTGCCGGCGGCGGCGAACAGCATCGGGCCGAGCAGCCGGGCGCCGAGCTGCTCCCAGTAGCGGGCGTGGGGGTTGTCGGGGTCGCCGGCGGCTTGGACGAGCCAGGAGGCGGTGCGCTCGGCGGCCTCGTAGGTGGTGCAGGTGTGCAGCGGGCTCCAGCGGGCGGTGTCGTAGCCGGTGGCTGCGGTGGGGTCGAACACCTGGACGTGGCCGCGGTCGTGGCGCTGCCGGTAGGTGGCGGCGAGCACATCGGCTTTGACGCTGGTGACGACGAGCGGGCCGCGCCAGCCGAGCACGTTCGGCACGACGAGGCGGGTCGTCTTGCCGGCCTGGGTGGGGGCGACGATCAGCGTCGAGGCGCGTGGTTCGGCGGCGACCAAGCGGCGGCCGATCCGGCCGAGCAGCAGCCGCCCGCGTTCGGGGCCGTCGACGAGCAGGTGCCGGATGTGGGCGCGCCGGGCCCAGCGGAAGGAGCGGTCGCGGGTGCGCTGCCGCGCCCCGGCCCGCCAGAGCACCACCCGGTGCCACACCGCCGCGATCGCGCCGACCGCTAGGAACAGCTCGACGGCCAGCACCGCGTAGATCGGGAGCGGCCCGGGAAGGTCGTTGCGCGTCGCGGCCGGCCAGGCGGCCGCGGGGTCGGACAGGTGCCTGGGCAGGGCGACGAGGATGCCGAGCCCGTCGGTGGGATCGACGCGCGGCCAGGCGCCGGAGGTGAGGCGGCCGGCGATCTGCCCAGCGCTCCAGACGAGCAGCCCGGCACCGAGTGCGAGCGCGGCGAGGCCGGCGAGAACGCCGAGCAGGAGGTCCTCGTCCGCGCGGGCGCTCGCGCCGCGCGAGGCGGGTCGGTGCCCGCCGGGCTGGCCGTGCGGGCCGAGCAGGAAGGGGCTGCTCATGCCGCGCCGTTGATTCCGGCCGACTCACGCATCCGTGCGTCGGTATCGGTGAAGGCGAGCTCGGCGCGGCTGCGCTGGTGGTCGACGACGAACGACCGGGAGCCGACCTTCCACAGGCCGACGCCGCGGCGAAGCTCGGGGATGAGCCGGGCTTCTGTATCGGTGAGGCCGAGCAGGTCGCGGGCAGCCGCGACCTCGCCGGGGGGTTGCCGGTAGATGACCCGGGTCTCGGCGTCGGAGAGCAGGCCCTTGGCGAGCTCGCGCTGCTCGGTGCCGTCCGCCCCGGCGGCGGTGAGGTCGGAGAGGCGGTGGATCGCGGCGATGTTCGCGACGCCGTACTGCCGGCACAGCTTGAACGACGACTGCATGAACCGCGCGGTGACCAGGGAGCGGAGCAGTGCCCAGGCTTCGTCGGTGAGCAGGTAGCGCAGCCGGCCGGGTTCGGCGAGGGCGGCGTGCAGCCAGCTCGTCGCGCAGATCATCAGCAGCGGCATCGCGGCCGTGCCGTAGACCGCGGACAGGTCGAGGGAGACGAGCGGGCCGTCGAAGTCCGGGTGGACCGCGGTGGGGCCGTCGAACATCCCGCGCAGGTCGCCCTCGCAGAGCCGCCGCAGTTCCAGCGCCGCGTCGCGGGACTCCTCGGCGAGTTCCTTCGCCGTCAGCCGCAGCGCATCGGCGGCATCCGCCCTCGGTGCGAGGAGCGTCGCCACGACATCGGGGAGCGTCGGTGTCGTCGCGGTGACGGCGGCGAGGGCAAGGCCGAGCGCGGCGTGCTCGACCGGTCGCAGCGGCCGGTCCAGGCTCGCCGCGAGCAGCGTCGCGAGCAGGTCGAGTCGGCGCCGGGAGAGTTCTTCCGCCGGAATCAAGGCTGCGGACGGGCCCGGGTCGAGCGGGTTGAGCCGGGCCGGCAGCCCGGGGCCGATGCGGACCGGCGCGACGCCGTACGCAGCGGCCAGCGGACCGTACTCGCCCTTCGGGTCCGCCACCACCGCCGAGCGGCCGAACACCGACGACCGCCACAGCAGCGTCTTGACCAGGCTCGACTTGCCCTCGCCGACGTGCCCGATCACGAGGATGTTCGGGTTCGTCAGATGCCCCGCGGCGTACAGCTCCCACGGGTCGAACGTGAACGCCCCGCCGAACAAGTCCCGGCCGATGTACGGCCCAGCGTGACCAAGCCCGCCCTCCGCGACGAACGGGTACGCCCCGGCGAGATGCGCCGTCGTAGCGCGGTGCGCCGGAAGCCGTAGTGCCCGCACTCGCCCCACCTCCGCTTCACCGCGCCGTCCCTGTGTCCTGGTCTCTGGACAGGGAGTGGGCAGGGGCCGGGATGCTGCGGCTGGTGCCGTACAACGCGACGTGCGGACTCGTCGGGCAGGGGTACTGCTAGCGAGTTCGTCGGAATCAGTAGGGGACCGGCGTAGAGAAGGGTGCCGCGTCAGCGTCGCCGTGCGTGATGGTGCTCCCGCCGTGGCGACCGCCCGCCACGGCAGCGCAGCCTCGACCGCACACGAGGCGAGGCACTTCGTCGCCCGCGCGACAGGCGTAACACGCGCGGCGTAGACCGCGTATTGCCCTACTAGAGGACAGCAGGGACAGCAGGGACAGCAAGGGACAACAGGGGACAGAAGGGACCAGACCCGGTCCGACGGAAAATTTTGCGACAGATTCCGTCATTCCGGGCCTCCTGCGCCCTTCTACTTACCGAGGGTCCGACCAACACGACGGGGGAACGGGGGACGGTAGTGGCTGGGGGCAACGCCGAGCCGGGCGGAGTGGTGTTCGACGAGTTCGTCGCGCGCCACTACGCCCGGCTCGTCGCGTCGTTCGCGTACGTCCGTCGTGACGGCATAGACCCCGAGGACGTAGTGCAGGAGACGCTGCTCGCGGTTGCTCGCCGTTGGGACAGCCTGGAGTTCGCGAGCGACGCACATCTGTGGGCGTACTTGCGCCTCGCAGGCACCCGGCTCGTGGGCGCGCTCGTCGACGCACAGCGGGGCGCCGTGCCGCTGACCGACATGGACGCTGAGGTCACCGAGCTCGATCCGGAGCGCGTCGTGCTCGGCCGCGACGCACTAGCCCGTGTTGCCGCCGCACTTTCGCCGTCGTACCTGCGGGTCCTTGGCATGGCCGTGGACGGCCTTGACTCGGCGGAGATCGCGGCGGCGTTGTCGCTGCCCAACACGCAGGCCGCGAACGCGCTGCTTTACCGCGCGCGGGTCGCGGCGCGGAAGGAGTTCGGACGCGTACGGCACGCAGCGTTGGCGCCTGGGCTCATGCGGCTGCGTGCGATGGCCGCTGACAACGCGCCAGTCACCGCTCCGGCCGGCGTGCTCGCAAGCGCCGTTGTGCTTTCACTTCTTGTTGTTGTCGGCGTGCCACCCGGGTTCTCGACCGCCCGAGAACCCGGTGCCGCCAGCAGCCCGCGAGCCGCGCGCCCCTCGCTCGTGATCGAGAGCGCTGTTGCCGCGGGCCCTGGGCGTCCGGGGCGGCCATCCTTCGGCTCGGACGCACCCCCTCACGCGGCCGCGTCTGTCGCCGCCCCGGACGCCTCCCCGCAGTCCGCCGCGCCGCTGTCCCCTCTGACTCTCACTCCTCCGGCCGCCCCCTGTGTCAAAGTCTGCGTCCAAGGGCCCGGCCAGGCCCCGCGCGGCGAGGTCCTGCGTCTCAAGCCGCTCGGTCCTGGCGCGCCGTACGTGGCCCAGGACGTGACGCCTCTGTGCCACCGGGTTCCGGACAATCCTGCCGTCGCGTGTGAGCGGGGGCAGGAGCCCGAGAGCTGGACCGTGAAGGAGTTGCCTCCCAATCCCCCAGAGGACCCCGGAGGCACCGCATGACCCGCACCCGCACCATTGCTCGCACCGTCACCGTGTTGCTCGCACCCATCGCCGCCGTCTGCACCGCGCCCGCCAGCCCCGCGTCCGCGGACACGGTTGCGCTGCTCGCCCAAGCGGACGTCTACATCTCGACGTGGACCCCCACCACCGCCACTGTTTGCGCCGCCGGATCGGTCGACACCGGGACGCCGCTCGTCGGCGTCTGGACGTTCACCGCAGGCGGCGTTGGGGTCGGGGTCAACGTGCCTGTCGTCGGAAGCAGTGTCGGCCCGACGTTCCCCGGACAGTGCGTCACCGTCACCACCGGTCCGGCCGGGGTGGTCGAGGGCCTCCTCACCTACACGGGCGCGACGGGTGACGTGATTGCCCTGTGTGGCATCACCGGTGCTCGGCATCCGCTCAACCACAACGAGGTTGGCTACTGCTCGGACTCCGCATGGACGGCGGCGTAGGCGCGCGCCCCGATCAGGGGCGGCGGGAGAGGGCAACGGGGATGACGGGACGGGGGCGCCGAGGGGTCGCCGCCGTCACGAACCTCCGCTCCCGCCGCCCCTTCGCGCCGATGGGCGACGTTCCGATCTGGCTGAACGACGACCGCCACGTCGGTCGGCTGCTCGCGGCGCGCGCGAGCGAGCCCGGACCCGGTTTGGACGGCTGGGCGACAGTGGCGCTCATCGCACAAACCCTCGACATACTGCTCGCCTGCGGGCCAACCCTCAACGCTGAACTCGCGGCGCACGTCGCAGGAGACACCTGGGCCGTTGTCGAGGCGCTGACTCCAACGCTGCCTAGCGCGCTTCCGCCGAGCGACCCCGAGAACCTGCTGCGCCCGTGGCGGCAACCCGCGCGCGATCACGACCCGCCGTTCGCCGACCTCCTGGGCCGGTGCTGCGCCAGTCTGTGCGACGCCCTCGCCGAGGGCTGCGACGCCTGGTCGCTCGCCTTCGCCCTGCGTGACACGGCATACGCGCTCGGCGCATATGCCGTAGTTGCCGCGCGCGATACCGCGTCGTTGCACCCCGTCGAGGGTGCCTCCTGAGCCTGCCATGCACGACCTCGCGGCAGGAAGCCGCGAGCCGACCATCGAAAGGACACCGCATCATGAAGTTCCGCACCCTGGGCCGAGTGGCGACCACCGTTGCCGCGGCCACCCTGTGCGTGGCGGGCGTCGCCGCCGGGCCGGCCGCCGCCGCGACCCGGCTGCCGGCCGTGAATGTCGACGACGTGCTGATGCTCCCCGGCGTCGGCCTGGCCGCTGCCACCGCCGAGGTCAACATCCTCAACGCGCAGCTCGCGCTGGACGCCGCGAAGCAGTCCCCGAACTCGTCCTGCGCGCTTCCCGCCGTCGCCGGGTACGGCACGCCGGGCTACGACGCGAACCTCGTCATGGTCCGAAGCGCCGACACGGTCGAGGCGCAGGGCGAGTGCGTCAACCTCACCGGCGCCGAGGTCCGGACGTACCTGACCGTCGAGGTGTTCTACCGCGACGCGCCGGGCTCGTTCGCCTCCACCGGCTGCGCCAACACGTACCAGGCGCCCGTGGCGACCAACGGCGCCAGCACGGCCACCACTGCCCCGCCGCTGCTCTGCGTCCACTCGAACCCCGCCGTGTTCGGCCGGGAGCACGTCGCGCTCGCGACCGTCTGGAGCTCTGCCGGCGGTTACGCCCAGCAGTGGTCGCAGCCGTGGCAGGGATAGGAACGTGACCCCGAGCCGCCGCCGTCTCGCGCCGCCGCCCCGCGTGGTGCGCGGACGGCGGCGGCTCGCCGTCTGCTTGTCCGTGTGGGCGGCGCTTACCGGTCCGGCTGCACTCGCGGCTGCTCCAACCCCGCCAACGCTCACGACCGGAACCACGATCACCTGGACCGGAACGACGGGGATGCTTCTCACGATCGCCCCTGGAACGACACTGCCCCGGTACGGTGCCCGGCTGTTCCTGCGGGGCGGTTCTTATGCCGTCGTCCGCTACAAGCCGCGCGGCACGTGTCCTGAACACCGGTGTGAGATCAGCGGCTATCTCGACTACGCCCCCGCATTGGCGCACCTCTACGGGTCCATGGGCGACGGTCCGGGGGCAGACCATCGCGCGAGTGTCGGAATCGGCACGAGGCCACCAGGCGTCTACGAGTTCTACCTGTTCACCGATGGCGAGGCTACGCTGGTCTTCGACCAGACCGGGCAGCGCCGGGCACCGCGAACGTACCGCCCGCACGGCCGGATCACGGGAGGCGTGGTTCCGCTGCCCGTCAACTGCATCAACGGGCCATGCGCCCCCGCCGGTTACGCCGGCCGCTTACACACCGGCGGCGTCACCGTAGACGTCGGCCACCTCGGCAACGTGGACTACCTCGTGGGCAGCGTCGATGGGTCCTCGGCCCCGGTGCAGTCACACTCGGTTCGCGGCTGCTTCGACCTCACCGAAACCGACCCAGCGACGCACCCGCTGGGATGCGACGCGGCCAGCCCAGGCGGTGATAACGCCGTGTACGAGGGCTACAACACCGCAGCGTTCGTAGCGGGGGCGGCGCCCATCCGCGGCGGCATGGTTTCCACGGACTCGACATGGGCCGTGTCCGGCAAGGTGTACGTCGGCCACCAACTATTCACGGCGCACGACCTCGCGGCGCCGCACTCGGTCGCATACGCGACGTGGCTCACCTTCGGCATTCGCTAGCTGCTCCCGAGCGTGCGCTCGGCCCCGGTCGCTGCGGCTTTGCCCGACGCCTCGACCACACGCAGACGGACGAGCCGGCGCGGCGCGAGGGGTCCCCCCTCCCTCGTCGCCGCCCGGCTCGTTCCCCCTCCACGCCTCGAAGGAGAGGAACTTTGACTGAGCCGAACGGACGTCCGGTCGCGCCGCGTCGAACGATTCGACGTAGCCGACTCCGCGCCGTCGCCCTTGGCCTGGGCGCCGCCGCAGCGATCGACGCCATTCAAGATGCTCGGCGGGGCCGCGTTCGGCCCTCCGCGACGTGGCCGCTCGCTCTCGCGGCCGGCTGGTGTGCGGTACACGACGTGTCGGCTCCTCGGCCCCACCTGACGTACTGGCGGGGGCTGCGTCGCGAGAGCAGCGGAGCCGTCACCGTCCCCGAAGGAGGGCTCTGGTGCATGGAACTCGTGAACGCTGGGGACGCTGGGGCGCGAACTACGGCGCTGACGTACTTCGCGGAACGCGATGGCACGATGGTCGAGAGCGGCGAGGCACGCGACCTCCTGCCCGTCTTCGAAGGTCTCGGCGTGGACGAGCGTGACTACCTCCTCGTACGCCTGACGCCGGGCGGCGGGATCGGAGCGGGATCGTCCCACCGGATCATGGAACTGCCGCTGACAGCAGCGCGGGCGTTCCAGCGCCTCGGTGTCGTCGTCACCTACGCCGGCCCCTTCGGTGAGCGCACGGCGCTAACCATGGAGGTCCATCCACCCCACGGTCTTCCAACGTGACCCGGTGGGGTCAGTCCTCTCGCTCGATAACTGACCCCCGGTGAGATAGGTGGATTGCGCCGATGTGCGCGACGTCGCTCTCAACGAGTCTCGTCGGACGGGGGCCGCATCAGACGTAAGAGGGCTTCGGCAGGTTGGTTGAATGCCTCGAGCGCGACGGGCACAACGGCCGCGAGAACCGTCAGCGTCGCAGCGAAAGTGGCCGCCCACGCGATCGCCAACAGTTGGCCGACTGCCAGTCCGGTGGTCACCCAGGCTCCACCACGGTGCGCCGCCCGCGTGGCGCCTGCCTTCTGGAATTCGATCCCCACTGATCCGGCAACCTGCGCGAGCACGACCACTGCGAGAACCTGCGACGCAGCCAGGTCTTCTGGGCGACCGCTTCGATCCGCAGCCATCGCCAAAAGGGTCAACAGGACTCCTGCTTCTGCGGCGCGGACCATCAGCCGTCGGTGCATGACCACTCCCATCCCGGGTCGCGGCAGGGTGCATTCGAGGAATGGGCTGAAGTTCCCCCCGCGCGTCTGGCACGGAGGCGACTACCGACTCAGGCTTCCGATCACGACCAGCAGAGAGGCAGCGACGCGGCGAACGCCACGTCCTGTTCCCCGTACAGCCGGCGGACCTCAAGCAGCGATTGGTGGGCGGCTTGCTCGACTTCGCCGCACGCGTTCTCCAGGTCGTCGAAGGTGGCGGCGGTGACGGTGAGGTAGCCGGTGAAGCGGTAGTCGCCATGGCCGGCGACGAGCTCGCGTTCGCGGTCGAGGAGGGCTTGATGTTCTTGGCTGCGGCGGGCGGTGGCGATCTGGCCGGCTTTCTCGCGGAGTGCTTCGTCGGCGAGCTCGGCGGTGCGGGCGGCTTGGACCTCGCGGGCGGCCTTACGCGGGCTGACGGGTTCCATGACGACGGAGACGGTGCGGCTGACGGTGGTGTGGAGCAGGAGGGGGGTGAGGAAGTCGGCGTCGACGTCCATCCGGGGCCACTCGGCGATCCAGTAGGTCGCGTGCCAGGCGTCATCGGTGCGGTACGTGGACCAGTTAGTGTCGGCGGCCATCGGCCCGGCGGCTTTGGGGTCGCATCCGGCGCGGTCACCGTCTGCGTCGCGGCGGGCGAGCACGGTGCGGGCTCCGGGTTCGTAGGCGGTGCGGAGCAGCCGGGCGAGGGCGCGGGGCGGTAGCCAGCCGGTGATGTCGAGGTCGGCAGCGCGGAGCCGGCCTTCGAGGGTACGGAGCTCGCGGAGCAGGACTTCGGCGGCGCCGGTGTCGCCGCCGCCGGCCTGACGGATCGGCCGACGTGCGCGGCGCGAGTCGAGCTGCACCGCGAGGTACGTCTCGTGGATCTGCGTGACCGGCCCCGCCGCGTCGACCAGCTCGGCGTAGGACTGCGCGGCGGGGGTTCCGGGGTGTGCGGCGTGGTCGGTGAACCAGCGGCGTAGCGCGGACCCGTCGTCGGGCAGGGTCCGTTCGGTCCATTGCACGCGGGCGATAGGGGAGCCTTCGCGGGCGAGGCTCGCCAGCGCGGCACCCCACGCGGAGACTCGGCGGGCCTTGTCGGAAGCTTCGAGCAGGGCGAAGGTGCGGCCGCGGGCGGCGAGGATCGCGGTGTAGGTCCCGCGGGCGCGGTCGGCCGCGACGGCGACAGTGCGGCCGGTGTCGGTGACCGCAAGGATCGTCAGCGCGTCGAGCGGCGGCGGCAGGGTGATTCCGTCCGACTCGGCCGCGGGGCCGCCGCGCCACCGGCGACCGGCCGCACCGCGCCAGAGCCAGCGCAGGGCGATGGGCGCCCACTCCTCCGCGCTGCGCCCGCCGACGGGGACGAAGCACGCGAAGACCAGGACGCAGGCGAGCAGGGCTCCGGCCAAGAGCCCGGCCGCGCCCATGGTGGCTCCGGCGACGACGGCGACTCCGGCGACCGCGAGCAGCACGAGCTGGCGTGGGCGCAGGCCGAGCAGCAGCCCGCGGGACTCGCGCGGCGCGAAGCGGAACCGCAGCTCCGGTGATTCCGTCGTCATTCGCCGAGCCTCGCTTCCACCTGGTGCACCGGCGGACGTTGCGGCTGGTGACCGCCGCCGGGCTTGCCCCCTGGCGGCGGGGCGTACGGGTCACCGATCGCGGCACCGGTGGTGGCGAGCGCCCGCTGCCCCTGCTGCTTGACGTGGTGCGCGGCGGCGAGAACGCCGCCTGCGACCGCCCCGGCACCGCCCGCTGCCGCGGTCCCGCCGCCCGGCCCCGCGACGGTCAGGCCGCTGCCCCCTGCCCCGGCCGCGCCGCCGCGGCTGCCGCCGAGGGCGGCGCGCATCGTGTCGGTCGCCTGGTGGGTGCGGTGCGTCGCGGTGTGGGTGGCGCGGGAGCGCATCCCTTCGATTCCGGTGCCGGCGAGCGCGAGCTGTCCGATGCCGACGATCCGCATCACTACCCACGGGGAGAACAGCGCGAGGACGAGCATCGCGGCTCCGGCGATGACGCCGGAGAACCCTTCGCCGCCTGAGGAGAGTCCGGCGGCGCCGAGGGAAAGGAGGGCGACGATGACGAGCTTGGCGAGGATGAGGGAGACGAGGATCTCGGTGAGCCGACGTGCCCACCGTGACGTGGCGGGCCAGATCAGCCCGGCAAGGGCGAGCGGGAAGAACAGCAGCGTGGCGTAGATCGCGACCTGGCGTAGCAGCAGCTCCAGCCAGACGCCGATCGCGGCGATCACGATGACGATGGCGGCGAGGAACCCGGCGAACAGCGGTACCGCCGCACCGGTCCCGGGCTGGCTCGCGTCCGCGGCGCCACCTGCGGCGGTGAGGCCGGTGCCTACGCCTTGCAGGGCTTGTGTGAGGTCGGCGTTGAGCCCGCCGGCGATGTGCGCGGACAGGTCGTCGGTGATCGCGAGCAGCAGACCGGTCACCGCGACGGCGGCGAACGTGCCGAGACCGGCGGCGAAGACCATCGCGACCGCGCGGCCGAGCCGCGCGGGATCACCGTTGATGACGGCGCCGATCAGCGAGGTCAGCAGCAGCGGCAGCGCGATGACGACGGCGATGCCCGCCATCACCGTGTAGTTGCGGGTGAACCAGGCGGCGGTGGGTTCGACCTTCGTCGTCGCGCTGACCACTGCGGCGACCTGGCCGAGGAACCACACCGCGCCGTCGATCACCCAGTCGGTGACCGCCTTGACGGCCGCGGTTCCGACGCCGCCGGTGATGGTCCCAATGGGGTTGGTGATGAACCCGCCGACGTCGGCGCCGATGTCGCACAGCTCGCCGAGTACCGCGACGTCCGGGCAGTCCGTCGCGCCGGTCGGGACCGGCTGCGCCGGGATCGCGAGCAGCGGCACGACGGCGGGCGGGCGCAGGTCAGCCCACGCGTGCATACGCGTACCCCTCCAAGCCGGCGAGCGCGGCGAGCAGGTCGTCGAAGCGGCTCGGCACGTCCCGGCCGGGGGACGGCACCGGGCCGGAGCGGCCTTCGACCGACGTGAGCTTCCAGTCGCCGCTGTCCCACCGCAGCGCGACAGTGGTGGTGTTCCACCGGGCAGCCGCCCGGTTGAGAGTTCGGGTGCCGAGCAGCGACACCGCCCACACCTCCACCGTCGCCGCCTCGGCGGTGAACGACACCAGCCGTGATCCCGCCGGAATCGTCCGCGCGACCAGCGACCCGTCCGCGAGCGCCGCGGTGAGCCCGGCGGCCTCCGCCCCGGCCGCGTCGACGCGGAGCTGCGCCTCGACCTTCTCCCTGACGGCGGACAGCACCACCGCGTCGAGCGCGGCCTTGCGCTGCGCCGGGTCGACCACGACCCGCCCGCCGAGCGCGGCGAGCAGCGTCGTCGCGGCCGCGACCGCTCCGCCGTCGGTGCGGGCGTAGCCGACCGGCATCCCGCCGACGGTGCTCGTCGGGCCCGGCCCGACGGTGTGGGGCGCGGGCGCCGGCCGCTCGGGGTCGGGGGCCGAGAGCCGGCCGGCGACCGCGCCAGCCAGGAGCAGCGCGAAGCCGACCGAGAGTGCGGTCGCGCGCCGAGGCCCGTTCGAGGACGTGCGTCGGGTCGTCATGGCTACACCTTCTGCCCTGCGTTGAACGCGAACGTGACGATCGCCGCCGCCGCGCCGATCAGCAACGCGCCGAAGAACCCGCCGAGCACCGCTTTACGGCCCATGTACGCGCCGTGGTAGTTGCCCGAGTGCGCCGAGAGCCCCCACGCGGCAGCGCCGATGATGATGGCCCCCACGCACGCGAGCAGACCCATCCACATCAGGCCGCCGACGAGCGTGGCGAGCGCGTCACCGCCGGGCAGCCCGTCCTTCTTCAGGTTCACGTCGACCTGCGCCGGCACTCGCCACATGGCCGTCCTCCCGCACCGCGCGGACCGCACCGTGCGGCCCCTGCGCTCTCGGAATGGGCGGCGCGAACCGCGGCGCGTCTGAGGTCCCCGAGTCCGCCGGAATCACCGCGGGTTGCGTAGCCGCGCCGACCGCCCATTCCTCCCACGTTCCCCGCACCGTGCGCGGGGGAGAGGAGGCGCACCCCGTGAAGGCCCTCGCCGTCGGCGCCCTAGCACTGCCGCTGCTGCTCACCGTCCCCGTCGCGCTTCTCGCGGGCGACGAGTCCGCAGCCGGTCCGACCACCGCCGCAGCGGTCGGCGACATCCCCCCGAAGATGCTCGACCTCTACCAGGCGGCCGCCCCGAGCTGCCCCGGCCTCGCCTGGCCGCTGCTCGCCGCGGTCGGCAAAGTCGAGACCGACCACGCCCGCAACGTCGCCGCCAGCCCCGCCGGCGCAGTCGGGCCGATGCACCTTCCCCCGGCCACGTTCGCCGCCTACGCCGTCGACGGTGACCGCGACGGCGACACCGACATCAACGACCCTGCCGACGCGGTGTTCACCGCCGCGAAGTACCTGTGCGCCAACGGCGCCGGCCAACCGCCCCGGCTCGCCGACGCGCTCTACAACTACAACCGCTCACCCGACTACGTCGCCCGAGTCCTCGTCTGGGCGTACGTCTACGGCGCCCCCACCCTCACCCCGGCCACCACCGAGGAGCAGACGAAAGCATTGCTCGCCAACCCGCGGCTCACCCTCACCGCGTACCCGCGCGCCGACCTCACCGCAGGGGTGATCGACGGGCGCGTAATCGCGCTGCTCACGCTGCTGCTGGAACGGCACACCCTCGCGGTCAGCTCCCTGCGCTCGGGGCACTCTGATTGCATCGGCGGCGGCGACCAACTCACCCGCCCAGGCTGCACCCTGTCTCTGCACTACTACGGGCGCGCCGTCGACATCTACTCGATCGACGGTCAGCTCGTAACCCCGAGCAGCGTCACGGCGCGGGCGCTCGTCGACGAGCTCGCCGCCCTCGCGCCTCCGCTCGCGCCAGCAGAGGTGGGTTCACCGTTCGACTTCGTTACGCCGGGCTACTTCACCAACGGCGCCCACCAAGACCACGTCCATATTGGCTACCGCTGATACCTGTCAGCTACCGAACCGCTAAGCAACGGCGGCCACGCCTTGTCAAAGACGAGGCGGGCCTATTGCGACGACGCGCACGCTACCGGGGATACTTTGTAACGGTCGACGAGCAATTGTCCGGCCACCAAGGTATGGCCCGACAGACCCGCCAGCGGATCGTGCTGATCGAACCGTCGTGGTTGGTGAAGTGTCCGGACGTCGAATGCGCGTCGCAGCAGCCTTTGCCCGTCGTGAGGTGCTGGGGGACGTACCCGTCAATCTGGTACCAGACGTAGACGCCCCTGTTGTCCTTGAGCGTGTCCCTGAGAGAGCAGGAGATCGACGCGACGTCGTCGTGCACTGCTGCTTTCGAGGTCTTCACCTCGCAGCGCGCCCACGCGCCTTCAGTAGATCGTGAGTCCGCCGGCCACGTGTCAGCGTGAGCGCTACCGCCTGACAGCAGGACCACAACTGCCGCGGCAACGAATATGCAAGGTGGGCGTCGACTCATGGCGGTCCCCCTGTGACGAGCCTAGAGTTCGGATCTTAGAAGCACTGGCGCACATATTACTCCTTCTGCTATTAGCAGCGCGGATACATTGCGCTCACCAGGCGAAAGAGTGTCGAACGTTTTGTCCTATTGGTGCCGAAAAGCCGTAATTTCGGCGCCAGCACAGCGTCAGGTCCTGCGGCGAAAGCGGCTCCGTCTCGCTGTAGAGGCGTCGGACTTCGAGCGCGGTTACTCGGCTCGCTGTCTCGCACCCGGGGGCAGTGGCGGGCAGTGACGGTGAGGTCACCGTGCATCGGTTATCGCCGTTGGCCTGCGACCAGCTCCGCGCGGTAGGTGTCCTCGGCCGCGCCCGCCCAGGTGATGAGTGCGGGCCGCGTGATGGTGCCGGCCCTGGCGGGCCGGCTCTGTTGTTCCTGATCGGACCGGCTCTCCCGAGCGGCCGCAGCCTACGGGGCCGCGCCCGCCCGTCAACCGGGGCGGCTCCTGGCCGGCCGGTCGGCGCTCGCCGCTGCGCGCCTCGCTTATTTCCTCCCGGCCGTCCCCCCGCCCCGGTTGACGGGCGGGCTTGTGCGGCCCCGGTCGGCTTTGCCGTCGGGAGGCCGGGTCCGGAATGGGGGCCGGGCCACCCCGGCACCAGCGCAAGCCGCGCTGCCTACGTCCGGGAGGTCTTTCCGTGCCAGCCGCAACCGCCAAGCGCACCGTCCGCCGCGCCGCGTCGGGTGATTCGGACCGACTCACCGCGCTGCACGACACCCTCACCGACGCGGTAGCCGCGCTGGTGTCCGGTGAGGAGTGGGCGGCGATGCTCGCCGCCGCCACGCGGTTCCACCGCTACAGCCTGTCGAACCTGCTGCTGATCTACCGCGCCCGACCCGACGCGATCCGCGTGGCGGGTTTCCGGACCTGGCTCACGCTGGGCCGCCACGTCCGCAAGGGCGAGCGAGGTATCCCGATCCTCGCCCCCTGCACCTACAAGACCAAGGCCGCCACCGACGACGACGGCACCGGCGACCCGACCGGGACGGACGCGGACGGGGACGGCACGCCGCGCCGCGTGCTGCGGGGCTTCCGCGTCGTCTACGTGTTCGACATCAGCCAGACCGAGGGGGACCCGGTCCCCGAGGTCGTCCCGGTCCTGTTGGAGGGCGAGGACCCCGGGCGGCTGTGGGACGCCCTCGCCGCGCAGGTCAGCGCGGCGGGCTTCGCGCTGGACCGCGCCGACTGCTCCCCGGCCAACGGGATCACTGACTACGAGACGCGCCGCGTCAGCGTCCGACCGGACCTGTCCCCGGCGCAGGCGTGCAAGACCCTCGCCCACGAACTCGGGCACGTCCTCCTGCACGGCCCCCACGACATCAGCGGCGAGCGCCGCGAACGCGCCGAGGTCGAGGCCGAGTCCGTCGCCTACGTCGTCTGCCAGGCGGCAGGACTGGTCACGGACGGCTACTCGTTCGCCTACGTCGCCGGATGGGCGCACGGCGACGTGTCGCTGATCCGGGACACCGCCGACCGGGTGATCGGCACCGCCCGCACGATCCTCGACCGCCTCGCCGCCGACACCGGCGCCCTGCACGACGTGACCGCGACCGCCCCGGAGCGCGCCAAGTGACCGCGCCTGCCCGTCGCGCCCGCGCGCCGCCGCCGACCGGCGGTCGTCCACCGGCTCCACCGCACCTGATTCCGACCGACTCACCAACCACGAAGGAGCAACCAGCAATGAGCGTCATGGAGATTCCGACCGACTACGAGGTCGCGGAGCAGGTCGTGTACCTGCCGCTGACCGACATCAGGCCCGCCCCGGACAACCCGCGCGGCGACAACCTCGGGGACCTGACCGGCCTCGTCGAGTCGATCAAGAGCATGGGCGTCTTGCAGGCGATCACCGTCACCCCCCGCCCGGAGGACGGGCAGCCGCCGTACATGAACGTCCTCGGCCACCGCCGCCACGCGGCGGCAATCCTCGCGGGCCAGGACCGCATCCGGGCGGTGATCCGCGACTACGACGAGGTCGAGCGCATCGCGGCCATGCACATCGAGAACATGAACCGCGAGGACCTGAAGCCGACCGAGGAAGCGGCCAGCCTCCGGGCGCTCAAGGGGCTCGGCATGTCCGAGCGGCAGATCGCGGACCGGATCGGGCGCACCCAGGGCTACGTGAACAAGCGCCTCTCGCTGCTCGGCCTGCCCCCCGAGGTCCAGGCGGACCTGGACGCGGGCCGCATGACCATCGGCGACGCGCTCGACCTGGCGAAGGTCAAGGACGAGAAGAAGATCCGCGACATCCTCAAGGCGTCGCGCCGCCCCACCGGCGACGGCAAGTCCTACGTCTACGAGGGCGTGTCGGCCCGCGCGCAGCACGTCGTGGAGACCGCCAAGCGGGAACGCGCGGTCAAGCAGGTGCAGAACGCGCTGCGCGCGGACGGCATCACCGTGATCGACTACCCCGCCAACCACGTGTGGACCGGCACCGCGCGGCGACTCGGCACCGGCTACAACGAGGTCGACGTCGACCCCGACAAGCACGCCAAGAAGCCGTGCCACGCCGCCGCCGTGAAGCCCGACGCCGAGATCGTCTACGTCTGCACCGACCCCGCGAAGCACAAGCCGAAGGCGCCGAAGGGCGACGGCAGCGCCGTCCCCGCGCGGGTCGCGGACACCGGCGGCACGCCCGAGGACATCGCCGCCGAGCGCGCGCGGGCCGAGGTCGAGGCGTGGGCCGAGTACCACCACCGGGAGCGCGAGCGGCAGCGCGCCGAACTCGACGCCGCCGCCGAGGGTCGCCACGCGTTCATCGCGGACCTACTGCGCGGGCCGCAGCGGAAGAACGACGCGCTCATCCTCATCCTCACCGACTACCTGGCCATGTGCGGCGGGTCCGCGCGCGTGCTGGCCTGGCTCGGCATGGACGAGGGCGAGCCGTACGACGCGCTGACCGAGTACGCGGGCCAGAGCCTCGCGAACCTGATCCGCGCCGCGCTCGCCGTCCGGCTGGACGACACCGAGGACCGCATGCACCGCGCCGGGATCGCCGCGTTCCTCGACAGCGACGTTCGGCAGCACTTCGACTTCCTCACCGCCGCCGGGTACGAGCCGACGGACATCGAACGGCGCGGACTCGACCAGGCCACCGAGGGCGACGCCGAGCCCATCGACGCCGACACCGACGCCGACACCAGCGAGGCCGATGGCAGCGAGGGCGAGGGCGACGCCGCCATCGAACCCGCTACGACTGACGACGCCGCGACGGAGGCCGAGGAGGCGACCGACGCGGACGTGACGGAGGCCGAGGCGACGGAGGCCGAGGCGACGGAGGCCGAGGCGACCGACGACGACGCGACGGAGGCCGAGGAGGCGACCGACGACGTGACGGAGGGCGAGCAGGCCGGGGAGGAGGGCGACCCCGCGTAGCGCAGCAGGGGATGGGGAGGGCCGGACGGGGAAGCGTCCGGCCCTCCGCCACGCCAGGACTTCGCCACTTGCCCGGAGCGAGCGGCGCGCGGTTCCACGTCCGGCCCGGAGGCCGGCCGCGTGCCCCGCGCGCCGCCCCGCCCTGTCGGGCGGGAAGTCGTGCCCGGCCCGCGGGCCGGGCGCTGGCCGCTGCCGGGTAGGCGCGACCGGGCCGCGCCCTCCGCGCGCAACCCGGCGCGGGCCGCGCGGCGCGCGGCTATCCGCGTGTTTCCTTCGGAGACACGCGGATACCTCTCCGACTGCGCCGCGTTACCGCGTCGCTTGGTGGGAAGGGGGCGGGGATGGACGCCGCCGAGCGGGCGATCGCGCTACGCGCGATCGTCGACCAGCTCGCGCGCGGCGAATGGGTCGACGCCAATACGGTCCTCGCGGCGTTCCGATTTCCCACGATGGCGCAAGACGCAGAGCCGTGGGGAAGCACCCCGACGTTGAAGGCGTACGTACTCGGCGTCATTTCCGACGCCGACGACGAGACCATCCGCGCTCTCCATGCCTACGTCACCGGATTCGACGGGAATCGCGCCGATCCCGGGTGCTGGGCACCCGGGCGGCTGCGATTGTTCGCGAGCTATCTCGACGCGCACCGCGCCGAGGTCGGCGCGGTGCGCGCCCGCGTCGCGCTCGCCGGCGTCGATATGTTCGCCGCCCACGACAGCATCGACGTGTCGAAGGAATGGCAGCAGGTGATCGAGGACGCGCTGCGCTCCTCCGACGCCGCCGTGGTGTTCCTCCACGACGGCTTCCGCGACAGCGCGTGGACCGACCAAGAGGTCGGCTACTGCCTCGACCGGCGGCTGCCCATCCTGCCCGTCAAGTACGCGGCGAACCCGCACGGGTTCCTCGCCCGCTACCAGGCCGCCGACTGCGCCGGACTCGCGCCCGACCACATCGCCGACCTCATCCTCGCCTGGCTCTGCGCCGAGCCCCGCACCCAGGCCGCGATGGCCGAAGCCACGGTCACCGCACTCGCCGCGTCCAACAGCTTCGACCAGACCCGCCTCATCGTCGGGCTGCTCAACCGGCTACCCGCGTTCACCGCCGACCAGCTCCGCCGCCTCGACGCCGCCACGGCCGACAACACGCAAGTCTCCCTCGCCCGCTACGCCGGGACCGAGGTGCCCACTCTCCTCGCCCGCCTAGTTGCCGAACGCTCCGCCCCCCGGCCGTAGCGCGCTGCCACCGCCAGGCGCGATGACCCGGGCCGTACCCCGCCGCCCCCTCCGCGAGTCCGTCGGAATCACCACCCCACAACGACGAGCGACACGCAGCCACGTCAGCGGAGGCGAGTGCCCCTCTGCCGACGTGAAGGCGAACGCGCGCTGTCACGCCAGGCCCCTAGTCGCGGTGACGCGGGCCGGAGTCAGCGGTCGCCGGTAATCGGGTGATCACGTCGTCCGACGCGTCTCCTTGTCGTGTCCCGGCGTGGCTGCGCGGCCCGGGCCGTGGCGTCCTAGCGTCGCGTCCTGACACCGAATCGAGGCGAAGCCTGCGGGACCTCGCCCGCGCGTCAAGCGACCGGCGCTCGGCGCTGCGCCCGCCTGCGGCGGGCTCCGCTTATTTCCTCGCGCCTCTCGCTGCGCTCGCCGCTTGACACGCGGGCTTGCCGGCCCCGCGACGGCCAGCCTCGTTCGGGACAGGCCGCACCACCCGGCCACCACCAGCTCCCGGACCGCTCGGGCCGCGCCGGCCCACCGTGCCAAGGAGGCCACTGTGAACGACATCACCATCACCCTGACCGGCAACCTCGTCGCCGACCCCGAGCTCCGCTACACCCCGCAGGGCACCCCCGTCGCGAACATGCGCGTCGCATCCACCCCGCGGATGCAGAAGGGCGGCCGCTGGGTCGACGCCGCCGACACGGTCTTCATCGACGTCGTGGCGTGGCGCACCCTCGGCGAGAACGCCGCGGAGGAGCTCCGCCAGGGCGACCGGGTGATCATCGCCGGCCGCCTCCGGCAGCGCACCTACGAGACCAAGGAAGGCGCGAAGCGCACCGTCTACGAGATCCACGCCGACGAGATCGCGCCCAGCCTCAAGCTCCCCATCGCCGAGCAGGAGCCCGCGGCCGCGTAGTCGGGCACCAGCGCACAGAGGCGGGGCGGCAGCAGCCGCCCCGCCTCTCCGTATGTTCACACCCAACGCCGCGCGTGCTGCGTGCGGGTCGCGGGTGCGCCTCCGCACCGTGCCCGGGTCGCTCGCCCCGCCCGGTCGGAGTCTGCGGGCGCGCCCCGCTGCGGCCAAGGCCACCCCAAGATCGTTGCCGGTCGCTGCGCCCGCCTGCGGCGTTCTCCGCGGCAAGCATCTTGAGGCCCCGGCCTTGGCCTCCGCGGGGGTTCCGCGCCCGGCTGCGACTCCCGACCGGGGCGAGCGCCCCGGACCCGAAGGAGGCGCACATGACCACGACCCTGACGACCCGCGGCCGCCCGCCGCGCAACGTCGTCACCCACACCGCCGGCGACGAGTGCGAGGTCTGCCACACCACCGGCCCCCTCGCCCTCCAGCAGGTCGGCGACGACCCCGACGCCACGTTCCTGCTCTGCGCGCCCTGTGGCACGCCCGCCGTCGACAGCGGCCTCGCCCGATGGCTCTGACCGACCGTGTCCCGGCGCCGGGCGCAAGCCCGGCGCCGAGGCACGTCACCTACCAGCGCGTCACCGATATCGTCGGCTACACCGCCGACGCAGACCTGTGGTGCCCGCCGTGCGCGAGGCTCGTCTACGACCGGCGCATCGACGGCATGCTCCGCACCATCCGACAAGGCGACGCGATCGACCACGAGGGCAACAACGTGACCCCGCTGTTCCGCACGGACATCGCCCCCGACGACATCTGCGGACGGTGCGGTGACACGCTCGCCGAGTAGCGGCCGCCAGCACCGGGTAGCGCGAAACGCGCCGCCCGGTGCTGGCGCGTGCGACGGCACGTCGCGCGATTCCGACCGACTCGCCCCGACGCGCGCCCACGTCGTGCGTCGGTCTGCGTCCCTGCGCGGACCTCGGTCTCCGAGGCCCGCGCGATCTAGAGTCCTCACCATGGGGACGACTGCTGATCGGGTCGTGGCGGAGCTGCGGCGGGCTGGGTATCCGGAGCTCGTCGACTTGAACCACCTGACGTTCAACCTCCTCCCGCGCGCTGACTTGCCGGGTGCGCCGACTGTCGAGGAGGTCGAGCGCCACGTCAGCGACGGCTCCGTCCTGACGTGGCTCCGGGACGAACACGGCGTCGCCATGGTGCCGATCGACCCGGATCTGATGGTCGACTACTTGCAGCGTGCGATGAACGTCGAGAGTTACGGCGTCCACGGCAACGGGTTCCTGCGACTGCTTGCGCACCTGATCGAGGCGTGGCAACAGATCGTCGGCTACTACCGCGAGGCGCTCGACTAGGCCCCGCGCGCGCCGTCGAGGCGCGACGGGGAAGGCTGCGCTGCTGAACCCTGCCCGCCGGCCCGCGGGGGTGACTACCCGATGCGGTGCGTTCGACGCGCCGCAGATCGTCGCGGCTGCGACCGCAACGCGACATCGACGAGCGCCAGCTCGTCCCAGGTAAGTAGGCGCGCTTCGCGCGCCGACATCGGTCCGGCCTCTGGCCGGTCTGCTCTACGCGCTCGCGGCAGCTTGCTGCCGCGAGCGCAATACACCCTTGCACTGGGAGAGTGCGTCCCTACCCGGCGCTCCGCGCCGGGTAGCCGTGGCTGGCGAAAGGATCACCGGCGGCGGTCTCGTCCGCCGGTCTGACCCGCACCCTTGCCGACGCCCGCCGCGAAGCGCCGAGTCGTCCTTTTGGTGAACTGTCGGCCGGCGGTCGTGGCCGCCGCCGGGTGCGACGGTCCGGGGGCAGTGACCTCAGAGAAGCGTGTGCGACCACGCCTCGCCAATGTCTTGTCCCGCCGCCGGGCCGCCGCGCCGTCCCCATCCGGGCATTGGAAGGAGAACGGCATGAGCAGTGTCGCTCGCGAGGTGGTGCGCGTCATCGGCGGCGTCGACACGCACAAGGACATGCACGTCGCCGCTGCCGTCGACGAGCTGGGTCGCCAGCTCGGGCACGAGCAGTTCCCGGCGACCGGCCACGGCTACGCCGACCTCGCTGCGTGGTTGGCATCGTTCGGGGAGGTCCTCGCGGTCGGCGTCGAAGGCACCGGGGCGTGGGGCGCCGGACTCGCGCGGCACCTTGAGTCGGTCGGAATCACCGTGGTTGAGGTGCGGCGCCCGAACCGGCAGCGACGGCGCTGGCGCGGCAAGTCCGACCCGATCGACGCGCAGGAAGCCGCCCGCGCCGTGCTTGTGGGGGAAGCCGCCGGCGCGCCGAAGACCGCCACCGGCACGGTCGAGTGCATCCGGCTGCTTCGCCTCGCCCGCCGCTCCGCGATCAAGGCGCGCACGCAGGCCCTCAACATCTTCGACAGCACCCTCGTCGGCGCGCCCGACACCGTGCGGGACGCACTCCGCGGGCTGCGGCGCCGCGACGCGATCGTCCGCGCTGCGCGGTTCCGGCCGGGCACCCCCGCCACGCCGGAGCGTGCCGCCCGCTTCACGCTCGCCACCATCGCCCGCCGCGTCCAGGCCCTCGACGCCGAAGTCGCCGCGCTCGACACAGAACTGGCCGCGCTCGTCGCGTCCGCCGCGCCAACACTGCTCGCGCTGCCCGGCGTCGGACCCGAGACCGCCGGAACCCTGCTCGTCGCCGCAGGCGACAACCCGCACCGGCTCCGCGACGACGCTGCCTTCGCCGCCCTCTGCGGCGCCAGCCCCGTCCAAGCATCGTCGGGGAAGGTCGTCCGTCACCGGCTCAACCGAGGCGGCGACCGCGACGCCAACAGCGCACTCTGGCGCATCGTGCTCGTCCGCATGGGCACCGATCCGCGCACCCGCGCCTACGTCGCCCGACGCACCGCCGAAGGCCGCTCCAAAGCCGAGATCATGCGCGCCCTCAAGCGGTACGTCGCACGCCAGACCTATCGCGCGATCATCGACGACGCGATCGGCGTCGCGCCGCCGATGTCGGGTGCTACGTGCGCGATGCGCCGCCGTGATGCTGGACCAGCGCACCGTGAATCAGCATCGTGGACGCATGATCCGAACCAAAGCGTTGTTGCTGGATGAGATCGAACCCCCTTCCGGGCGCGCCCGCCGCGCCGGGCACCTCGTCGTCAGGGAGTCCTCGGACCGCTACGGCTACCAGATCGTTAGCGGTCACCGCACCTATGAGCGTGCCGTTCGCGCACGACGAGAGGGCATCTTGTGCCTCGTGCGGATTGACGACGCAGGCGACGCCTTCGATCGCATCGCGGAGATGCAGCTCGGCGTCTACGACCCGCTGGAGGAGGCCGAAATCCTCGCAGAGACCCTCACGCGGACCGGACTCAGTCAGCGCGCTCTCAGCCGCCGAACCGGCCTGCCACAGTCGCGCATCAGCCGACGGCTCTTGCTGCGCAGGCTGCCGTCGAGAGAACGCAAACGGCTGCGCGAGGGAGACCTAACGATCCGCGAAGCCCTCGACCTGGCGATGGCGCGCCGCGCCCGGTAGGCGCGCGGACCGCTTGACACAAGAGAAGCCTCACCAGGGGTGCGGACAGCCGCGGGCCGCGCAACGCGGCCCATTCCGACGGCATGCGGAGCACGCCGTGCTGAGCGTCGGCCGGATGGGGGTGGGGTCGGCCGACTACTACCTGAGCCAGGTCGCGCGCACCGCGAGCGACTACTACCTCGGCCACGGGGAGGCGCCGGGGTACTGGCTCGGCGCGGGCGCGGCGAGGCTCGCGCTGACCGGCGACGTCACGGCCGAGCAGCTCCATCACCTGATCCGCGGCAACCATCCGCGGACCGGCGTGCGGCTACTAGACCGGACGTATGGCCGGCGACGGCCGGGGTTCGACATCACCTTCGGCGCACCTAAGTCCGCGAGCGTCCTCTACGCGCTCGGCGACGACGCGACCAGGGGAGCGGTGCGCGCCGCGCACGACGCCGCGGTCGCTGATGCGATGGGCTACTTGGAGCGGACGGCGTGCAAGGTGCGCCGCGGCAAGGGCGGGATCGAGCAGCACGACGGCGGCGGGTTCGTGTCGGCCGCGTTCCGGCAACGAACGTCGCGCGGCGGTGACCCACACCTGCATACGCAGGTCGTCATGGCGAACATGGCGCTCGGCCCGGATGGTCGATGGACCGCGCTCGACGGGCGGCTGATCTACCTGCACGGCAAGACCGCCGGCATGCTCTACGCAGCGTCGTTCCGCTACCGCATCGCGCGCGAGCTCGGCGCGCGGTGGCTGATGCGAACCAACGGCACCGCCGAGATGGACGGCTTCCCGCCAGGGTTGCTGCGGAGGTTGTCGCAGCGACGGCAGCAGGTCGAGGACCGCATGGCCCAGCGCGGGGAGACCAGCGCGTCAGCGGCGCAGATCGCGACCTTGTCGACGCGGCAGAGCAAGAGCGACGTGCCGTCGTTCAGCGACCTACTTCCGCTGTGGCGGGAAGCCGCCGACGAGGCCGGCTTCGACCAGGCCGTGATGCGCCGGATGCTCGACCACGGCGAACCGCGAGCACCTGGCGAGGTCGTCACCGCGGACGTGGTCGCGCGGCTCCTCGGGCCCTACGGGCTGACCGAGCATCGGGCGACGTTCGACCGCCGCGACGTCATCCAGGCGCTGTGCCGGCTCCTCCCTGACGGCGGGGTCGTTCACGACGTCGAGCGGCTCGCCGACGCACTGCTGCGCGAACGCGACGTGATCCCACTGCTGCCTCGTCGCGACGACCAGGCCGCCGGTTCGCTAGCGCGCGACCAAGCGGTATGCGTCGACGGCACACCGGCCGGTACGCCGCTCGCGACGCAGCCCAGGTACACGACCGTGGACCTGCTCGCGACGGAGACCGCGATCCTCACCCGCGCTGATTCCGGCCGAAACGCACGCGTTGGGCTCGCCACCGGCGATGCGCTCGATGCGGCGTTCGACCGGCGTCCGACGTTATCCGACGAGCAGCGAGCGATGGTCGCGCGGCTCGTCACCTCCGGCGCCGGTGTCGATGTCGTGGTCGGTAAGGCCGGCGCCGGAAAGACCTTCGCCCTCGACGCGGCCCGCGACGCGTGGGAGTCCTCCGGCCTCACTGTTATCGGGGCCGCACTCGCGGCCCGCGCGGCTCTGGAGCTGCAACACGGCTCCGGCATCGCATCCATGACCGTCACAAGATTGATCGGTCAGATCGACCGGCACGGCGGGCTGCCGCCCGGCTGCGTGGTCGTCGTTGACGAAGCAGGCATGGTCGGCACCCGCGACCTCAACCGGCTCGTCCAAGCCGTCGCCGACGCGGGCGGGAAACTCGTCGCCGTCGGTGACCCGCACCAGCTCCCCGAGATCGACGCCGGCGGCATCTTCCGCGCACTGATCGACAGGCTCGGCGCGGTCGAGCTCGTCGACAACCGGCGGCAGATCCATCCCTGGGAACGCATCGCTCTGGACGAGCTACGCGACGGCGACGTCAGCGCCGCCGTCGCCGCGCTCGACATCGGCGGCAGCATCGTCGTCGCCGACACCGCCGAGCAGACCCGCGAGCTCCTCGTCGCCGCCTGGTGGGCTGACCGGCAGGAGTGGGAAGCGATTCCGCCCGACTCACCCGACAAGAAGTACCTGCCACTGATGCGCGCCTACCGCCGCGTCGACGTCGCCGATCTCAACGCCCGCGGACGCGCCTACCTCGCCGCGAACGGCCGCCTCACTGGACCCGAGGTCGTCACCGCGGACGGGCACCGCTTCGCCGTCGGCGACTCCGTGATGCTGCTCAAGAACCGCTACAAGTACGGGCTCCTCAACGGCGACTGCGGCGACGTCATCGCCCTCGACCCCGACCAGCGGCGGCTCGTCGTCCAACTCGACCGCGGCCCGGTCACCGTCCCCGCCTGGTACCTCGACGACGGGCACGTCACCTACGGCTACGCCCGCACCACCCACAAGGGCCAAGGCGAAACCGGCTCCCGTACCCGCAAGCTCGACTCCGACCAGACCTTCCGCGAAGCCGCCTACACCGGACTCTCCCGCGGACGCGAACGCAACGTCCTCTACGTCACCGCTCCCGGCGCTGACGAGCAAGGCCGACGCCCCGACACGTTCAAGACCCTCGAACGCCGCCTCGCCGACAGCCGCGCCCAGCGCAGTGTCCACGCCGAGCTCGGTGGTGGCGGCGCCGCGCCCGACCTTCGCCGAGCGACGGACGAGCAGCTTCGCGCGGCGGTCGCGGCCGGTGCGCGAGTCGAACGGAATCAACCTCCCGACGTTCGAGGTCGACTCACCACCGTCAAGAACGAACGCGATTGGCTCATGCGCCGGATCGACCAGGACTCCACACGACTCGACGCGCTTCGCCGTGAAAGCGAGGGGTTCGGCCTGCTCGCGCGCAGCCGGCGCCGCGAGATGCGTGACCGCATCGACAGCCTCCAACGATCGTTGTCGTCCGCATTCGATCGGATCGCCCAACTCGACGAGGAGTTGTCGCTACTCACGACGGCCCACGCGGTGCGCCTTCGGTGGGAACGTGCGACGCAGCCGGAACGCGACCTAGGACGTGGCGCCATGACGGAGCTCGAAGGTCGCCGTGCTCGACAAGAACACGATCGCGCCTTCAGGAGTGAACACTAGGGGCGAAGCGTCCGCTCTGATGCGCGCGGGTCGCCTTCACGCTCAGCCGTTCGACCTGCGAGGTCCACCCCGGCGACACCACCAGCCCGAACGAGCTACGCCGTCCACCTGTGGATCGACGCCGGGGACTTCTGCGGCGCGCTCTTGCTCGCCGAGGACCTCGGCGTCATGTCGCAGACCCGCCTCTCGTCTGACGTGCGGACGGGGGGCTTCAACGGCCAATGGACATGATCGGCCTGTGATCGCCGGGCGCCGTGCGGCGGCAGGGACACGCCGTCGGCACGGCGAACACATCCAGACGCACCGTGTCGGGGGAGAGGTCTTCGAGCATGAGGTCGCGAGCAATCGCAGTGGCCGCGGCGTGTGCCGCGTTCGCCGTTGCCATGCCCGCGTCCGCGGCCCGTGTCCCGGCCTGCCAGGACATCGCGTTCTCTCCGGCGTTCAGCCGGGACCGCACGATGTGGTGTTCCGAGTCCATCGCGGACGACGGCGCGTACGTCTACCGCAGCACGGACGCCGGCCGCACGTGGGGCCCTGGCGTCAAGGTGCGCTCGGGGGACGGGCAGACGTTTCTGGCCCGCGTCGTTCCGTCACCGCTGTACGCCACCGACCGACGCGTGGTCGTCTGGACGATCGAGGGCCTGTACGAGTCCGTCGACGGCGGCATGACGTTTGGCACCGTGCCGGTGGCCGACCCTAAGAGCGAGCCCGTTCCGTACGTCGAGACCATCGGAACCGGCACCCGGCGGGCGGCATTCGTGTACGGCTTCGGAGGCAACGGCACCTACGACACCGAGCTCGGACGGCGGGGCGTCCTGGGCGCGCCCGGTTACGAGGCGTTGCGCTACCTCGTGCCGTCGTCGTACCCCGAGAGCCGCACGGCCGTCGCGATCGCGACACCGTCCGGAGTTCTCGCGGACAGCAACGGCAATGCCGTGACGCCGGAGACCACCGTCGCAATGCGCTGCGAAGCGGACTTCGCGTGTGCGCAGAAGACCTACGACTTCGGGCGCATCTTTGCGAGCACGAACGACGACCTCGGACGCCCGAACCAGCACTTTGTAAGCGGGATCGAATTCACGCGTAAGCCCCGCGGTGAGGTCACGTTGGGCAAGGCACGCGTCTGGCGCACCAACGACGCCGGCGGGTCATGGACCCCCTGGCCGTCGGTGGAGCGTCTGCTGAGCGTGCGTCCCGCGAACTCGAAATGGGTCATCACGGGCAGCCCCGACGGGCGCCACATGTTCCTGTCCGTGACCGTCATGAAGTACGGCCCCCACAACAACTCCTACAGCGACGACACGGTGTCGGCGTCGCTTTGGCGCAGCGACGACGATGGGTCAACCTGGCGCCGCATGCCGGTGCCGTGGGCCCGCCCACCGGGCCTGCACCCCGTAAGACTCACCGCGCAGTTCGGCAACCGCCTGTACGCGACCGGCTCGCGTCCCGGCTTCACCGGCATGTTTTGCTCGCTCGACAACGGGCGAACCTGGCGTACCGGCACCTGCCGCTAGCGCCACCGGCGCCTCATCGCGCCACGCCTCTCAGCCCCCGCGCCACGCCCACGCCCGAGAGCCGGGCGTGGGCGGCGCCGCGCCCTTAGATCCACGCCCCACAGCGACGGGACGCTCCGCACGCTGCGCGGGGTCGGAGCCGCATGCACGTGTGGGGCCGCAGAGCGCCGGCGCGGTGGACCGTGCTATGAGTTGGTCAGAATCACGCAGCGACGTGTTGGTGCGAACCTCTCCCGTCGCCGGGGCCTCTTAGATTCAGATTGCGCCGTTCGCGGCCGTCCGAGCCAGGGTTGGAGGGATACGCGACTCGTTCCGTGACGTCGACGGTCGCGACCGTCGCCGCAGGCCCAGCCCGCCCGAGCCCCTGTTGACCCGGACGTCGTTGTTCCCGCGACGCGTTCAGTACCGCCGGTGCGGCGTCGAGCTCCGTGGACCTCCTCTCAAGCCAGGTGTGGGTTGGGAGGTCAAGGGTGGGGGCGGACCGCGAGCGAGAGTTGCGTCGGGTACGGCGCGGTGATTTCGATGCGACGACCCCGGTGTCGGTGTGGTTGTTGCTGTCGGCGCCGGTCGTGCAGCGGGCTGAGCTGTTCGCGACGGTGGAGGCGTTCTGCGCATCCCGGCCGAACGCCCGTCTCGTCCGCGCGGAGGGAACCTCGGGCGGGCGTGCGTTCGTCTACATCGTTGTGGACGGTGGCGACGTGGCTGGCGTGGTTGCCGGTGACGACCGGGCGGTGGCGGGGCTGGCTACAGTCCGCGCGGTGGTGAGCCGACTGTTCATGTTCGAGCCGGTTCTTGTTCCCGAGCCGGCGGGTGAGCAGACGGCGTAGTTGGTGATGGCAGATGAGCGTGGCGCCTACCGGGTCCGGGGCGGGTCGTAGTAGCGCGCCGGTGCGCCGTGCGCCACTCGGCGCGCTGCCCAGCGAGCCGGAGTGGTGGGCTGCGGCGCCGCTGGTCGACGGGCGCCGAGATCTGCGCGCCTTGCCTGTGGGTGCGTTGGAGCGGCTGACCGAGCACTACCTGCCGTTTGCGCTGCGGGTGTTGTCGCGTTACGAGAGCACGCTCGCGATGCTGGTGGGTGATTCCGACGACATCGCCGCGCAGGCGGCGTTGTGGCTCGTCGAGGCATTCCGCGAGTACGACGCGGACCGTGGCGTGCCGTTCGCGGGGTTCTTGACGGCCCGGCTCCCGCTGTTCGTGAGGCCACTGTCGCGTGCTGGTGGGTCGGGCCGGTTTCTGGCGGACAGCGAGCTCGGGCTTTCGCGAGCGCGAGAGCGGTCGCTGCGTGACTATGGACGTGAGCCGACGCTCGCCGAGCTGGCGGCGGAGTTCGGGGAGGACGTGCAGGCGGTGGCGGAACGGATGCGCGCGGTGCGGGTCCGGCGTGCGCTGCGCCACCCGGCGGATGTCGGCAGTGTCGATGTCGAGACGTTCGCCGTGAGCGGTCACGGCGGGCTGTGGGCCAGCCGACCGGGCAGCGCGGGTGACGATGTCGGCGCAGAGGACGCAGTGCTGGCGGCAGATGAACCGCGTGCTGTGACGGAGGCGCTGGTGCTGGCCGCGTGGCACGGCGACGGTACCGGTACGGCCGGTCCGAACACGCGCGGGTTCTTCACGTTCCTGTTTGAGCAGTTCGCCGGGCGCAGCCAGCGCGAGGTCGCGGCCGTTGGCCGTGTCGGCACGACGACGTTGCGAACCGCACAACGGGCGATGCTCGCAGGTGCCCGCGCTCGCCTCGCCGCCGACTGACCTCTCGCCGGGGCCGGCCGTTAGAGCAGCGCAAGCACGAGGAGCAGCGCCGCGCCGATAAGGAACGCTGTAGCGGCGACGTGGCGTCGGTGATCAGCGGGTGGCCGGATGTCGTCGAGCCATCGGCGGGCCTCGGGCCAGGTCGTCGCTACCGGGCCGGGATCGAGGACATGGGCGACGATCGGCCCGCACCTGTTGCATTCGCCAGCGCGGCGTAGCGGTTCGGCGCAGCGCGGGCAGATCGTCCTAGCCACCCGTACGTCACCCCCTCCCTTACTCGGTCGTGCCGGGGGAATGGGCCGCCAGCGGCGTTGTGCGTTCACCGGACGCGGGTGCGCGCGGCGAGCCCATTCCTCTGACAGGTCGTACGCGCGGGCGTGCGAGCGCGGCGAAGGAGGACCTCGATGCGGTGGCGACTGTTCCGACGGAATCACGCGACAGACCAGCGCACTGTTACCGAAGTCGGCCTGGTCGACGTCGCCGAGGCCGCGGTGCTCGTCGTCGCCCCGGACCGCGTGACGCAGCTCGTCCGCGAGGTAGTGCCCGGCGCCGCCGTCACGGGCGTAGCGACGCTTGCCGGGCTGTGGAGAGGGATCGCCGCGAGACAGCTCGACGAAGCCCCGGCATTGGTGGTGCTGAGCCTGCCCCCGGGGGAGTCCGCCGACGCTCTTGCCGAAGCGATTGCGTTCTGCGCGCCGCACTCCGCCGTGGTGGTGCTGCACCCGCGCGCCGACCTCGAGGACCTTGGCGACCGGTACCAGCGGGTCGTCGCCGAGCACCCGGACGTATGCGAGGTCGACGCCCCGGTGGAGGTCATTCATGACGTTCCGGTGACCGGAGCCGCGGTCGCGGCGGCGATCCGCGCAGCGGCACCACGCGGTCTGACGGTCCGCGACTGCCCGCCGCAGTTCGCCGGTGTGATCCTCGGCTCGCCAACCTTGGTTCCGGTGGAACGCCCGCGGCCGGCCCCTCCGGTGCCGGCGCGGATGCGGGGCATTGTGGTCGCGGTCGCCAGCGCCAAAGGCGGCGCCGGGAAGTCCACCACCGCAGTGGCACTAGCCGGGACGCTGGCCGCCAGCGGAGAGCGGGTGTGCCTTGTCGACCTCGACCTGCGGGACGGGCAGCTCGCGACCCTTCTCGACGTGGCGATGCCGTCCATCGCCAGCCTCGCCCGTGAGTCGGCCGGAATCACTGACGCAACGGTGCTCGCGCACCTGGCCCACAACCAGCGCCTGAACGTCTCCGCGCTGCTCGCTCCCGCGCGCGGCGACGACCCCGACGTGCGCGATCCGATGCTTCACCGGCACATCCTCACAGTGCTGCGCCGGCACTTCGACGTGATCGTGCTCGACTGCCCCGTGACGTACCGCGACCCGCTGCTGGCGCATACGGCTTTCGTGGAGGCGGAGCGGGTGATCGCCGTCAGCACCCTTGCGGTCACCAGCCTGGTGGGGCTCCGGCGGATGCTGCACGCGCTTACGGCCTCCCCGTCGGCGGGCGGCCTCGGCCTGCCTTCCCGGAAGTTCGGGGTCGTCGTCAACGGCGCCCTCAACGGCGTTGCCGTGGACCGCGGTCAGGTCGATGAGCACGCCGGCGGGCTACCTGTCGTGGCGATCGTGCCGCACGCTGCGCGGGATGCCCTGATCGCGACCAACCGCCGACGCCTCGACCTGCTCGTGGCGCACCCTGACCTCTCGCCCGCCTACCGCGAGCTGGCCGCCTGGTGCCTGACGGCGGCATCCGCGGCGCAGCCGACAAAGCGCCCCCGACGGTTCGGCCGGCGACGCGTCGCCTGACGCCAGCCGCCTAGCCCACCTCGTCGGGCGGCAGCGGCGTGAACGCGCCCTGCTCCCTGATCCGGCGGTGAAGGTCGGTGTCCGCCGGCCGCCGTCCCTCGCGTGCGTGCGTCCGTGTTTCGTTAGGCGCGACGACAGTCCGTCCCTCATCCGGGCCCGACCGTCCCGCGCGGCTGCGCTTGCGCTTAGCGTTCGCCGCCGCTCGGGCCTTCGCGGGGCGGCATTCGTGAACGTGGCGGAACCGCTCGCGACCGTCGCGGTCGCGCCCGGCGGAGTAGGCGGGCGTGTTGACCGGCATCTCGCCGTTGCACCGTTGGCATCGCTCGTCGGATCGGTACGTCCTGAGCGACTTCGCCGCCCGCTTGCCCATCGTTGCCGCCCCCTTTGCCGCTCCCTGTGCCGCCGCCTCAGCGTACGTGCGTGGCCGGCTTCGGCGCGGTTGGCAGCTCCTCGGCGCTGATCGACTCGACCGGGACCGGTGCGACATACGCGGCGACGCGGGCGGCGAGATCAGCGGGAGCGATCACGACGACGTCGGGCAGCCGAAGCAGCACTACCTCGCCCGGCGCCGGCCGGAGGTCGGGGCGTGCCAGCGCCAGGGTGGACAGCGCAGGATGCGCCTTCGCGACGAGGCGCCGTGCCGCATCCTGGGCCTGGACGTCCACGACCTCGTGCCGGGTCGTTTCGCACGCCACGGTCCAGATCGCGGCCGCGCGCGACGGCCGCCCGATCGAGACGGTTATGCCGTCGTACTCGGCGACCGCCCAGCCGAACTCAGTGTCGTAGTGATCGAGCACGATCACGGGCCCGGCGGGACCGGGCGGCAGCTCGATCGGTTCATGGCTGCTGACCGCGGCGGCGGCCGTAGGACGTGCGGGCTGGGTGTCGTCGTCGAGCAGGGGCCCCACGACGTCGGGATCGCAGGCGACGAGCGCGGCGTGTTCGGAGTCGGTGAGGCGTAGCGCCGCTACGGCGGGGGTGTGCCCGGCGATGCGGCGGAACGTGTCCGCAGCGGGGTGGTCGAACCAGCGCGAGCGGATCACCGCGGCGTCGAGTTCGAGGAGCGCACTGCGTAGGGCGGGTGATCCCTCGGCGCGGCTGAGGGCTTGCTGAGCCGCCGCGCGCACGGCGCCGCGCGCCTCAGCCCCGAGCCAGTAGGCGAGTGCCGGCGGCGGGCTCGGTGCGTGGTCGGGTCCCCCAGGGTGACGCACGGCGCGACCGTACCGTGTGCGTTCGCGCCGGTACCAGGGCGACTTTCCAGATTCGCCTGATCGGACAGTGCGGCGCCGAGGGACGGCGGGGCCGCGGGAGATTGGTCGTCGCCTGCTAGCGGTCACGTCCGGCGCCGTCTCGACGGGCCCGGACCTGATCGTCCACGGCGCGCTGGCGGGCTTGGTCGGGGTGGCGCGTGTCCCGTCCGGCTTCTCTCACGACCGCGAGGTGCCGGCGGTCGTCGGGCTGTCGGCGGTCCTCGGTCTGTCGGCGGCTCGATGCCGACCTGAACAGGTTGGCCCTGCGTTCGTCGAGCTCGCCCAGCCGCTTCTGCGCTGCCGCGAGTGATCGCTCCGCGATTCTGATGCGATCGGGTAGGTCCCGCCGTTGGGACAGCCGCCACGGGGGTGTCTCGCGCAGCGCGTCTTGCAGGGCGGCGAGCCTCGTTCCGTCCTCGATAATCCGCCGACGCAGCCAGGCCGCCTCGGCGTCCAGGGGGCGAAGCGTCGCCGCGACGACGGGATCGGCGTAGGCGGTACTCGCGCCGGGACGCGGGAATCGCCCCATCATGTCGCGAGCGAGCTGGAAGCTGCCGACGCCTTCCGCGAGTTGCCGGAACAGCCCGCCGCCGCCGCTGCCGTCACCCGCCGGCCTAGCCCGGGGATCTCCGACGACGACTACCTTCGCCTCGTCTCGCGCCGCCTGCCGGAGCGCGTTGTCGAGCGGGAACGTGCCGCTGGTCTCGGCTTCGTGAACGACCAGGACGGTGTCGGAACGGAGCCGTCCATGTTCGTAGTGCTCCGGCCGCAGGGTGCCCGCGGTGTAATTGCCGAGCAGGTCCGCGTCCAGGCCGCGTTGCCGAAGCTCGTTGACCGTTGACTCGCGGTAGGCGAGGTCGATGACGTCGAATCCCTCCTGCCGCCACGCGGCGGTGGCCGCGTCGAGCACGTAGGCGGCTGCTTCTCCGTCCGTGTGGACCACCACGTCGACGCCGGCGCCGTTGGTCAGCAGCCGAGCGACGAGTGCCGCCTGGTCGCCGGACAGAGTCGGGCGTTCCTCCCACACCAGTACGACATCGTTCGGTGTCAGCACCGCGACGTCGTCGCCACGTCGGTGCTCTGCTTGCTCGACGGCTTCCTGTTCGGTGTCGCGGACCTCGACGGTCGTGTACCGCTCGGGCTCGTCCGGGAAGGCGAAGGCGGTCCCCGAGGCGCGCACCACGAACGGGTTGCGGAGGATGCGCTCGGCCAGCGCCTCGGCCTCACCGCGGCTGCCCGGCGGGGAGAAGTGCTGGGCCTCAATCTCGGCGACGAGCTCGCTGCGGGTGAACGACGAGCGGTGCCCCCCGGTGAGCCCGTCCCGCCCGACGAGGGCTCTGATGCTGTCGTCGTCCCATATCACCGTTCACTCCGGTTGTCTGTCGGGGAGGCGACTGACGGCGCCGCACCCCCGAAGGGGTGCGGCGCCTGGCCTCAGTCGGGGAGGCTGGCGGGCCACAGCGGCCGGCGCGGCCGCGCTGGCGCGGCGAACAGCACCAGGCTGGTGCCGCCGAGCAGGCTCGCCAGGCCCATCTGCGCCACCTGCACCGACATCGCGCCGGTCTCCGGCAGCGTCGGCACCGGCGGCGTCGGCCGCTCGTCCTTCAGCTCCGGTGGCGGCTGCTCGACCGGCGGTGGCGGGACGACGCGGTCGGTCATGGTGAGGCGGATCGTCGCTCCGTCGGTCGCCAGGCCGTCAGTGCAGTGGAGAGCCGGGTCGAGCTGGTAGCCCGGCGGTGCCGTGACCTCCCGGACGCAGTACCGCTCGCTCGGCAGCACGGGCGGGAACCGCAGCACCCCGTCGTCGCCGGTAGTCGCCGTCGCGATCGGCTCGGTCTCGCCCTCGAGGTAGAGGGAGTACGTCGCGTCGGGGAGGGTGCGGTCAGGATCGTCGGCGTCACGCTTGACGAGCTCGATCGTCGTGTAGATGCCTTCCTCGTCGACGCCCACCACGGTCACCTCGGCGAGCCGGGTGGCGACGAAGCAGCCACCGTGCGCCTTGGCGAAGCCACGCGGCGCGACGGTCTCCTGCCAGCAGTACGTCCGGCCGGTGACCAGGGAGTCGTCGGGGAGCGCGCAGCGCCCCGCCTCGTCCGTGGTGCAGCGGCCGACCTCCTCACCCGGCTCGACGGACGCCGCACGGGTCGCGTCGGGCAGCACCGGCGGCTCGCCGAGGATCGGCGCCGCCACGACGACGAACACCGCATCCGCGAGCGAGTACCGCTTCGGGTCGTACGTGCCGACCGGGCGCTTCGCGAAGCGGACGCCGGTCAGGCTGCTGTCGGTGAACGTGACCGTCAGCACCCCGTCCGGCTCCAGCACGACCTCCGAGCGGGCGTCATCGGGCAACTCGTAGCCGGGCGGGGCGCTGACCTCTACGACCTCGTACCGTCCCGGCAGCAGATCAGGGACCTCCACCGGCTCCGCCTCCGACCGGTACGTGCCGAGGTCGGTTTCGTAACTGCCGTCCGCGTCGCTGTCGTAGCGGACACGCAGCACCGCGCCCGCCACCGGGGCATCGGTGTGGGTGTCGAGCTTGACCAGCCGCAGCGTCGCCCGCAGCACCGCGTTCTCGACGTCCACGGTCGCCGCACCCTCCAGCGGCACCGCCACCGGGTCCGCGGTCGCATACCCCTCCGGGGCCTGGACCTCGACCAGCCACAGGTTCTCGAAGTCGTTCGTCACCACCGGGCCGAACGCTCCCCGCCCTGCCGCGATGGTCACCGGGCCGGCCACCCGTGGACCGTCCGGGGTGCCCGCGCGAAGCTCGAACACCGCCCCGTCGATCGGGTGGTAGGCGGTGGCGTCCCCGGTCTTGCGGATGGTGATGGTGGCGGTGGTATCCGGTTCCTCCTGCACGGTCTTGACCGTGGTCACCCGGGTCTGCGTCAGCGCCGTGTTCCCGGCGAAAATCACCCGCTGCGCCTTCGTGACGTAGTCCGGGTGCGTCGGCGCGTACACGACAGGCGTCGGCGACGGCAGCGCGACCGAGGCGGTGATTCTGACGGAAACGTCCCCGCCCGTGGCGGTGAACGTGGTCCGCGCCTGCCCGGTCCCGTCGGTGGTCACCGTCCGCGACGCGACCGTGGTGTTCGTCGCGGTCAGCGTGACCTGCGCGCCGCTGATCGCCTTCCCACGGCCGTCCAGCAACCGCAGCGATACCGGCACCGACAACGTGTCGCTCACCGCGGTCGGCGTGGACAGCGTGAGCCGGTACGGCGCGATCAGGTAGTTGGTCTGCGTGTCCCGCATCACCGCCCGCGCCTTCGTCAGCACGTCACCGGCGCGGCCGGAGAAGCCCGCCATCTGAGACGGCTGGAGCGTGTTGACGTTCAGCTCGCCGTACGGGTAGCGGGCGTTCTGCAGATCGTGGATCACCAGCTTCACCGCCGCCGCGGTGACCGCGTCCCGCGTCGGCCCGTACGTCCGTGCCACGTACGCGAGCTGCGCGCCGACCGTTCCAGTGATCGTTGAGCCGACCTTGTAGCTGTACGCCGAATCGGGCGCCGCCTTCCCGAAGTCCAGGCAGAACCCCGTGCCGATCCCCGCCAACGAGTACGACCCGTACCAGCCGGAGAACCCCAGCACCGTCCCGTTCAACCCCACCGCCGGCTGCACCGCAGCCGACGCCGGCCCCACCGGCAACGCAACTACCAACACCGCCAGCAGACCGAACAACGCGCCTACACGCCGCCTCAACCGGCGGGAGTCGCTCACCCTCCCCAAGCCGAACATCGGGCCACCTCACGTCGATGCAGGCGACTCGCTGGAGCGTGCCGCCATCAGTCCCGCGGGCACTGACTTCCGGGTAATGGGCTGCCGCGGGCTCATCGCGTCTGGGACCCGCCACCGACGAGGGAATCGGTCTACGGGGGCATCGCTCCGATTCCGACCACAGCCGCCTGGTGAGGGGTGCAGCCCATTCCACTACCAGAGGCGCCCCTGTCCCCGGCGCCTCGGGGTAGAGGGAGGCCGAGTGGAGAACGAGCGAGTTACCGTCGTCTTCCCGCCCGGTCTGCCGACGCTCAACCCCCTCGCGGCTCAGGTGCTCCTACGCATGCTCCTCGCCGTGGAAACCTCGGACGGGGCAGGTAACGACACGGCAGCGTAGGTTCTTGAGTTCTTGCGCAAAAGCGCGATAAAATCGTGGGCGCACCAGAAAGAACGGAGCCGCACGCGAAATGACATCGTTCGCCTTTTACGGTCGGGTTTCAACAGAGGATCAACAGGACCCCGAGTCGTCGCGAGAGTGGCAACTTCGTCGCGCACGAATGCTGATCGAGCCGTATGGCGGAACCATCGACGACGACCTGATCTTTTTTGATATCGGTCAGTCCCGATCGTTGCCGTGGAAGCGGCGTCCTCGCGCGAGCAACCTGCTCGATGCGCTTAGAGAGCCGAGCCGACCCTTCAACGACGTCGTGATAGGCGAGCCGCATCGCGCCTTCTACGACAATCAGTTCTCGTTGACGTTCCCCGTGTTCGTTCACTACAACGTCCGCCTTTGGGTGCCTGAGGTCGGCGGTGCCGTCGATCCCGGTAGTGACGCCCACGACTTGATGATGACGATGTACGGGGGCATGTCGAAGGCCGAGCGGAACCGGATCAAGGTGCGAGTCCGTGCGGCCATGGCCGCTCAGGCGTCTACAGAGGGCCGCTTTCTCGGAGGCCGACCGCCGTACGGCTACCAAATCGTCGCGGCAGGGCCGCACCCGAACCCGGCGAAGGCAGCCGACGGACGCTGTCTCCACGTTCTCAGGCCGGACCCCGTAACGGCACCTGTCGTCGTCCGCATCTTTGAGGAGTACGTTGCCGGTAAAGGCATCTACGCAATTGCCGAAGGACTGACGCGCGACGGGATTCCTTGCCCCTCGGCCTATGACCCCCGCCGGAATCCGCACCGCGATGGTCGCGCCTGGTCGAAAAGCGCCGTGCGCGCGATCCTCGAAAACCCGCGCTATACCGGCAAGCAGGTGTGGAACCGGCAGCGCCGCCAGGACGTGCTTCTTGATGTAGACGATGTGGCGGCTGGTTACGTCACCAAGTTTCGGTGGAACGCCCGTGACGAATGGGTGATGTCGAACCCCGGTGCGCACCCCGCTCTTGTAAGTGCGGAGCTGTTCGCGGAGGCTCATTCTGTGCGGGCGACTCATATCGAGCAGTCCCGCCCCCGAAAGCCTCGCGCGACGCCGAACAACTACGTGCTTCGGCAGTTGATTCGTTGCGCTGCCTGTGGCCGGAGCATGACCGGGAGCATCAACAACGGGCGCCCTCACTACCGGTGCCGGTTCCCTGCCGAGTACGCCCTCGCCAACCGGATCGACCACCCCAAGAACGTGTACGTGCGCGAGGACCTGATCGTCCCTGAACTCGACAAGTGGCTCGCGTCACTCTTTGACGAGGAGCATCGAGAGGCGACCGTGGCCCAACTGTGCGAGGCGACCGGTGCCGACCCCAGTGCCTCGGCACATGCCGAGGCCGCCCGTGGGCGAATCGCCGACTGTGACGAGAGGCTGGCCCGATACCGCGCCGCGCTGGATGCGGGCGCCGATGTCTCCGTGGTCGCGGCCTGGATCGCAGAGGTCGAAGCGGAACGCAACGCAGCCGCGCGCGACCTGGCACGCGGGGAGGCGGGGTCTGCCGACCATCTGTCGCCACAACAGATCGCGGCGCTCGTAGCGAGGCTTGGCGACGTGGCTGCCCGCCTGGAACGGGCCGACCCGAGGGACAAGGGAGCGTTGTACGCGGCGTTCGGCCTGAACCTCGTCTACGACCCCGCCGCGCGGGTGGTCTCGGTCTCTGCCAACGGCGAGGCCATGGGTATCGGCTGTGTCCGAGGGGAGACTTGAACTCCCATGCCCTTGCGGGCACTAGGCCCTCAACCTAGCGCGTCTGCCTATTCCGCCACTCGGACGTGGTGGTGCGAGGAGAGAAGATACCGGACCCGGGCGGGCGGTGCTCACGCAAGCGGCACGACGAGCGCGAGCTGCCGGGACTGCGCGAGGAGCCGCCCGTCGGCCGACCAGCCTCGCCGTCCTCCTCGACGTAGCCGTCGACGCCGGTCCGCGAGCGGAACGCCGCGAGCACCCAGCCGTCGCCGGGTGGCTCGGCCGCGGGCGCGCGGAAGTGCACGGTGAGGTCGATCGTCGTCGCGGCCACCGGCCCGGTCGCCTTCGGGAACACCGCCGGGGCCAGCGCGTCGGCGAGCAGCGCGAGCAGCACCGGGTCCACCGGCCGCGGCTCGCGGAGCCGGGTCCACGCGGACACCGCCGCCTCGGCCTCGCCGCCGAACATCGCGTCGCCGGTCACCGGCCGGTACTCGAACCGGTGCACGATCGGCGGCCACAGCTCCGGCGGCCACCGCGACGGCCCGGTCTCCTCGACCGGCGGCGCGGGCGGCATCGGCGCGTCGGCGAACGTCATCGACGGCCGCGCCTTGGCGAACGCCGCCACCGCCAGCACGACCTCGCGCCCCTCCTGGAGCATCGTCGCGGTCAGCGTGGCGACGGACCGCCCCTCGCGGACGACGGCCGTGCGGATCGTCACCTCACCGGCGGCCGGCGGGCGCAGGTAGTGCACGGTCAGCGAGCGCGCCATCCGCGCCGGGTCGCCGACCCGGTCGGTCATCGCGCGCAGCAGGACGGCGGCGAGGTAGCCGCCGTTGGCGCCGGTGAACACCCACCAGTCGCCCGACAGGGTGGCCGCGTACTCGTCGTCACCCGTCCTGGTCACCGCCGTGTCGCGGTCGAAGTGCGTCACGCGCGGAGCATGCCAGAGGGGCAAGATAGGGCGATGACCGACGTCGTGGAGCTCTGCCGGGACCTCATCCGCATCGACACGTCGAACCCCGGCCGGACCGAGCGTCCGGCCGCGGAGTACGTGGCCACGGCGCTGTCCGACGCCGGCTACGAGTGCACGCTCGTGGAGTCCGAGCCCGGCCGCGCGACGGTCGTGACCCGGCTCGAGGGCGCGGACCCGAGCCGGGGCGCGCTGCTCGTGCACGGGCACCTCGACGTCGTTCCGGCCAGCTCGGTCGACTGGAAGATCGACCCGTTCGCGGCCGAGGTCGAGGACGGCTGCGTCTGGGGCCGCGGCGCCGTCGACATGAAGGACATGGTCGCCATGACCCTCAAGACGGCGATCGACTTCCGGCGCAACGGCGTCGTCCCGCCGCGCGACCTGATCTTCTGCTTCCTCGCCGACGAGGAGGCCGGCGGGCTCAAGGGCTCCAAGTGGATCGTGGAGACGCACCCGGAGCTGTTCGAGGGGGCGACCGAGGCGATCAGCGAGGTGGGCGGGTTCTCCGTCCAGGTGCGCGACGACCTGCGGCTGTACCTGATCGAGACCGCGCAGAAGGGCATGCGCTGGCTCAAGCTCACCGCCCGCGGCCGGGCCGGCCACGGCTCGATGATCAACGACGACAACGCCGTCACGCGGCTGTGCGAGGCGGTCGCGCGGCTCGGGACGACGACGTTCCCTGTGCACATGACGCCGACGATGCGCCGCTTCCTCGACGAGATCAGCGACGTGCTCGGCGTGACGCTCGACCCGGACGACCTCGACGCGACGATCGCGAAGCTCGGCCCGCTCGCCCGGATGCTCGGCGCCACGCTGCGCAACACCGCGAACCCCACCATGCTCAACGCCGGCTACAAGGTGAACGTCATCCCGTCCGAGGCGTACGCCGAGGTGGACGGGCGGACGCTGCCCGGTTTCGCCGAGGAGTTCGACGCGGAGCTGCGCGCGGCGGTGGGGCCGGACATCGCGATCGAGTACGTGCACACCGACATCGAGCTGGAGACGCCGTTCGAGGGCGACCTGGTGGAGGCGATGGGCGCGTCGCTCAAGGCCGAGGACCCCGGCGCGCGGATCGTGCCGTACATGCTCTCCGGCGGCACGGACAACAAGGCGTTCAGCCGGCTCGGCATCCGCGGCTTCGGCTTCTCGCCGCTGCGGCTGCGCCCGGACCTGGACTTCGCCGGCATGTTCCACGGCGTGGACGAACGCGTACCGGTCGAGGCCCTGGAGTTCGGCTCCAGGGTCCTCGACCGGTTCCTGCGTACGTGTTGACCTAGATCGGCGGCACGGCCGGCGGGGCCGCCATCCCGTTGCAGCCGTTCTTGTACGACGTCCGGGTCGGGTGGCTCGACGGGTCGTCGGCCGGGAGCTTGGTCTTGCCGTCGAGGTAGTAGCCGCCGTCCCAGGCGCCCCAGATGTGCTGGCGGCACCACGAGTCGACGATCATCCAGTCGCGCTCGTCGTCCGGGCGCGGCGGCGGGGGAGCGAGGCCGAACAGCGGCTTGCGGATCAGGTCGAACTCCTCCAGCCACGCAGCGTCGTCCTGCTGCACGCGGGCCAGGTAGGTGCCGTGGCCCTCGGCGGCGTAACGCTCGTCCGCCTTGAAGTCCTGCGGCGCGGAGCCCGCGGGCGCGTGGCCCTTGGTGCGGTGCGGCGCGGACAGCAGCAGGCGGAAGCGCAGCTCGCTCGCGGTGAGCTTGCCGTCGCCGAGCTCGCAGTTGCGCCGGCGGGCGCCGCAGGCGAACGCGCCCTTGGCGATCACGCCGCCGGCCTGCATCCGGCTGTTGCCCCTCATCGCCCGGCGGGCCAGGTACAGCGCGCGGCCGTAGGTGCCGGCGATGGTCGGGGTGGCGTTAGAGGTGCCGGAGAACTTCGCGCCGCCGGTCACCCGCGACGAGCCGTACGAGCTCGCGTAGCCGGAGCCCACCCCCGCCAGGTCTGCGGGCTTGCCCGCGCCGGTCTGGTTGGCCGAGCCGCTCGGCGTCGCGGCCGTGACCGTGACGATCCAGTCCGGGCCCTTCTGCGAGGAGAGCAGCGTCTGGTTGGGCGTGGCGAACGCGTTCTCGTAGCCGTTGCCGGCGGACCAGAAGATGGTCTGCCCGCGCTGCGAGGCGGCCTTCTGCGCGGCGACCGCGGCGCCGCCGTAGACGTTGTCCCGGGTGGTCGCGGTGCCGGCCGTGTGGAAGCCGTACGAGTTGGAGATGGCGTCGATCCACGGCTGCTTCATCGCCCACTCGATCGCGCGGTTGCCGCCCGCGTCGTCGGTGAACTGGAGGAAGACCAGCAGGCACTCGGGGCAGGTGCCGTAGATGTTGCCGGTCGAGACCGAGGAGGTGCCCATGCCGTGCTCGCCGCCGCCGACGCCGTAGTACGGCAGGTACGGGTACACGTTGCCGAGCGGGTCCTCGACGCCGCGCTGGTAGAGCGTGTTGCCGACCGTCGTCGCGACCTTGGCGGAGTTCTGCTCCGGCCCGAACGACATCGCGCCGATGACCTTGGTGCCGGGGATCCAGTAGTAGTTGACGCCCTCGGGGCCGCTCGGCTTGAACGCGTCCCAGGTCTTCTTGTCCTTCGCGTGCAGCTCCTCCATCGACCGCGTCTCGTCCCGGCCGTCGAGCGTCAGCTTGAGCGGCTGGTACGACTTGAACGCGCTCGGCTTCGGGAAGCCGGGCAGCCACTTGTCGGGGGACACCGACAGCGGCAGGTCGTCGCTCTTGTCGCGGTTGAGGTGCTGGGGCATCTTCGACGCGAGGTAGTCCCAGTGGTACGGGCTCATGCCCGAGTCGAGGACCGCGATGACGGTGGCGTCGCCGGCGCCGGGCGCCTTGACGGGCGCCGCCTCGGCGAAGGTGACCGGCGTCAGCACGCCGGCGACGAGCACGGCGGACAGCGCCGCGCGGATGCGAAGGCTCATGGTGAGGTCGTTTCGTCGTGGGGGGTGTCACTCCTGCAACGCGCGCCGGAGCACGCGGTGACGCGGGTCCGGCGGGGTGCTACCGGGGCGGGGGCTGGAGCCCCTCGCAGGACTGCCGCAACGACGTCCGCGCCGGCTGCGACGGGTCGTCCGCCGGCAGCGGGGTGGCCGCGCCGCGGTAGTAGCCGCCGGTCCACTCGCCCCAGACGTGCTGGCGGCACCAGGAGTCCACGAGGAACCACTCGCGCTCGCCCTTCGGCCGCGGCGGCGCCGCCGCGGTGCCGGTGAGCGGCCCCCACAGCCGGCGGAACTCCGCGAGCCACACGTCGTCGCCGCGCAGCCGGGCGACGTAGGTGCCGTGGCCCTCGGCCGCCCAGCGGGAGTCCGCCGCCTGCGGCGCCGGCGGCACGACCCCGGTCGGCCCGTCGGTGAAGCCCTTGCCGGTCGACACCGCGCTCTGCAGCAGGCGGAACCGCAGCTCCGTCGCGGTCAGGCCGCCGGCCAGCTCGCACGCGGCCCGCGCGCGGCCGCAGCGGTACGACCCGCGCGCGATGAGCCCGCGCTGCTGGACCCGCGACGCGCCGGGCATGGCCCGGCGGGCGAGGTAGAGCGCGCGGCCGTACGTGCCGGCGATCGTCGGGGTGGCGTTGGACGTGCCGCCGAACCCGGTCGACCCCCGCGCGCCGATCCGGGCGGCGCCGTACGCGCTGGGGTACGACGCGCCGATGCCGGCCACGTCCGCCGGCTTCCCGGTCCCGGTGTAGGTGCCGCCGTTCGGGTCGGTCGCGGTCACCGTGACGACCCAGTCGGGGCCCTCCTGGGAGGACAGCAGCGTGTTGTTCGGGACGGTGAACGCGTTCTCCATGCCGTTGCCGGCGGAGAAGAAGATCGACTGGCCGCGCTGCGACGCCTCGCGCTGCAGGGCCACGTTGGAGGCGTTGTAGATGCGGTCGCGGCCCGCGTAGGTGGCGCTGAAGCCGTACGAGTTGGAGATGGCGTCGATCCACGGCTGGCGCATCGCCCAGTCGATCGCCGCCTCGGCGGCGCCCTGGTCGGCGTACTGGATGAACACCAGCAGGCACTCGGGGCAGGTGCCGTGCAGGTTGCCCACGCTGACAGACGTGGTGCCGGTGCCGTGCGCGTCGGTGTCGTCGTGGATGTGGCCGGAGGCCGACAGCGGCGCGGTGGGGTTGTTCCGCGAGGGAGCGGTCGGGCCGAACGTCAGCGCGCCGATGACCTTGGTGCCGGGGAACCAGTAGTAGTTCACCGCCTCGCGGGTGCTCGTCTTGACCGCGTCCCACTTGGCCGCGTCGTGCGCGTCGAGCTCCTCGGGCGTGGTGTCCGGGTCGCGGGCGTCCAGCGTGAGCTGCATCTTCGTGTACGACGTGAACGACCGCGGGTTCGGGAAGCCGGGCAGCCAGGTGTGCGGCGCCGAGCCGAGCGGCAGGTCGTCCGAGCGGTCCCGGTTGGTCGCCTGCGGCATCTTCGACGCCAGGAAGTCCCAGTGGTACGGCGTGAAGCCGGAGTCGATGACCGCGATGACGGTGGCGTCGCCGCGGCCGTCGGCGGCGGCCAGCGCGGGCTGGGCGACGGGCGCGCCGAGCGCGAGAACGGCGAGCGCGAGCAGCAGGCGACGGAACGGCATGGGGACGGGGTTTCGCGCCCGCCGGGCACGGTCCTGCGCGGCGGGGCGGAAAATCGGACACCCGCCGCTAGGGAATCAGGCGCTCAGCGCGTAATCACAGGGCAGATCGTGAACAGGCTCGTCGGGCCGGTCGGCAGGACGACCATGTAACAGCTGCGCGCGCTCTCGGCGTGCGCGGGGGTGGCGGGCGCCGCCGCGAGCACCATCGCGACGGCCATGGCGGGGAGGGGCGGACGGGTCACGTGACTCTCCTGAGCTTTGACGGCAGGTCGAGCGACACACGGGGGCGCGACGGGGTGATTACCGGTCCTTCGCTCGCCGACGTCTGGCCGGAGGTCAGCACGCGCCTCGGGCGACTGCTGGCGAGCCGCGGCGCGAGCCGCGACGTGGCCGACGACGTGGTGCAGGAGGTCGCGGCGCGCGTGCTCGCGCACGGCGTGACGTTCGCCGACGCCGCCGACCTGATGCGCTGGGCGGTGCCGGTCGCGCTGAACCTGCTGGTCGACGCCGCGCGGCACAACGTCCGCGTCGAGGTCGGCATCGACGGCTGGGACCGGGCCGAGGGGGACGTGGCCGACGTCGTCGCGCACCGGGACCGGCTGCGCCGGGTCGTGGGCGCCGTGGCCCGGCTGTCCGACGCGGACCGGGCGGCGCTGACCGACGGCGGCGCGCCGGCGGACCGCCGGGAGGCCGTACGGCTCGCGGTACGCCGCCACCGAGCGCGGCGCAGGCTGCTCGCGCTGGTCGACGGCGTGGCCGCCCTGACCGGGCTGCTCGGCGGGCTCGGCGCGTGGCTGCGCCGCTGGCGGCCGTCGCGGGTCGCGGTGGCGGCGGTGCCGGTGGCGTTCGTGCTGCCGGTCGCGCTCGTGCTCGTGCAGCCGGTGCCGCAGGAACGCCGGATCGACGTCGCCGCCGCGCCCGGCCAGGCCGCGCTGGTGAGCCCGGCCGGGCCCGCCGCCGCGCCGCGCGCCGCGACCCGCCCGCGCGCCGCCCGGCGGGTCGCCGCGGCCCACCCCGCCCGCCGCGTGGCGGCCGCGGTGCCGGCTCGCCCGGCGCCGGTGCCGACCAAGGACGTGGTCAACGTCGGCCCGCGCGGCCGCGAGGTGCGCGTGATCCAGCGGCCGCGGACCGCGGAGGACCGGCTGTTCTGCATGGACCAGCCGCTGCCGGTCGTCGGGATGCCCTGCGTCGGCTAGGCCCGCGTCGGCTAGGCCGGCGGCAGGATCTCGACGTCCGGGTGGTGCACCTGGAACGGCATCCGCTCCGGGTACGACGCGGCCGGCATCGAGACGTCGTCCAGCGCCTGGCGGATCGAGTCGGGGAGCGTGACGTCCTCCGCCAGGATCGACGCGGTGAGCTGCTTCACCGTGCGCGCGCCGACGATCGGCGACACGACGCCGGGCCGGTCGCGCACCCAGGCGAGCGCCACCGCGACCGGCGTCACGCCGAGCCCGTCGGCGGCGGTGAGCACCGCGTCCACGATGTGCGTGCGGTCGTCCTCCAGGTACGGCTCGACGAACGACGAGAAGTTCTCGCTCGCCGCGCGGGAGTCGGCCGGGACGCGGCCGTTGCGGTACTTGCCGGTGAGCACGCCGCGGCCGAGCGGCGACCACGGCAGCAGCCCGACGCCGGCGTCGAGGCACGCGGGCACGACCTCGCGCTCGATGCCGCGCTGGAGCAGCGAGTACTCCATCTGCGCCGACACCAGCGGCACCGGCGAGATCGCGGCGGCCTTGGCGAGCTGCCAGCCGGTGAAGTTCGAGATGCCGACGTAGCGGACGCGGCCGGAGTGCACCGCGACCTCCAGGGCCGCGAGCGTCTCCTCGATGGGCGTGCTGTGGTCCCACGCGTGCACCTGCCACAGGTCCACGTAGTCGGTGCCGAGGCGCTGCAACGACGCGTCGAGCGCGTTGAGCAGGTGGCCGCGCGACGTGCCGCGGCCCATCGGTCCCGGCCCGGTCGAGCCGAACGCCTTCGTCGCGATCAGCACCTCCTCGCGGCCGCCGTCCTTGGACAGCAGCGCGCCGAGGGTGCGTTCGCTCGCCCCCTTCACGTACACGTCGGCGGTGTCGATCAGCGTGCCGCCGGCGTCGCGGAACGCCCGGAGCTGGAGCTCGGCGTCGTCGTCGTCCGTGTCGCCGCCCCACGTCATCGTGCCGAGCGCCAGGCGCGACACGACGAGGCCGCTGCGGCCGAGGTGCCGGTGCTTCATGGCTCGACGGTACCGGCCCGCGCGGCCGCCACGACGTAGGCTCGGCGGGTGACGCAGCCGACCGACGTGACGGTCCCGCCCGCCCCCGACCCGGCCGCCGCGCCGGCCCCGCCGCCGGCCGACCCGGCCGCGGACCCGGCCGCCGGCGGCGCGCCCCCGCCGCCGCCCGGCGCCGCCGGGCAGGAGGACCGGACGCTCAACCTGCGGCGCACGCTGCGCACCGCGACGTCGGAGTCGTTCGACCTCGTGGACGGCGACGCGCAGCGGATCGGCAGCCTCGTCTGCGTCTACGGCGACGGCGCGGTCGAGGGGCTGTTCGCGGTCCCGGAGGGCACCGACGCGGAGATGGTCCGCGGCCTGCTCGGCTGGGTCACCGACATGCTCAGCCTCGACGCCGCGGCCGGCCCCGGCGGGCAGATCCACTGGGTGGTCTCGGTCGGGCCGCTCGAGGACTTCTGGCGCCGCTCGCCGGGCCGCCGCGCGTCCGGCGCCGAGGAGGACGTCGCCGCGACCCGCGCCAAGGTCGAGGCGGTGCTGCGGCAGATGTTCCCCGAGGTGATGGAGCTGACCGACGGCGGCTACGCCGTCGACGCGGGCTCCGTCCGGGTGTTCGTGCAGGCCCGGCTGGTGGACACCGCGCCGATGGTGAAGGTGTTCTCCATCACCAACGTCGAGCTGCCCGCCGCGCCCGAGGGGCTGGCGGAGTTCCTGCTGGCGCTGAACTTCCAGATCGGCCTCGGCCGGTTCTCCCTCGACGCGGCGAACCGCGCCGTCTGGTGCGACCACGTGCTCACCGCGGACGAGCTCGACGACGTGACGCTCGCCCGCGCGATCGCCGCGGTCGCGTCGACCGCGGACCGCTACGACGACGAGATCAAGGCCCGCTTCGGCGGGCGGACGTTCCGCGAGCAGGGGTCACCGGTGGAGCAGGTGCCGGGCGCGCCCGGCATGGCGGGCGGCTACCTGTAGGTTCGCGCCCATGCGACTCGGCGTGAACCTCGGCTACTGGACCAGCGCCCAGGACGCCCGCGACGGCGTGGCGCTGGCGCGCGAGGCGGACCGGCTCGGCTACTCCGTCGCGTGGGCGGCGGAGGCGTACGGCTCCGACGTCGTCACCGTCCTCACCTGGGTCGCCGCGCAGACCGAACGCCTCGACGTCGGCTCCGGGATCATGCAGATCCCCGGCCGGTCCCCGGCGATGACCGCGATGACCGCCGCCTCGCTCGACGCGCTGTCCGGCGGCCGGTTCCGGCTCGGCATCGGCGTCTCGGGCCCGCAGGTCTCCGAGGGCTGGCACGGCGTGCGCTACGCGAAGCCGCTCGAACGCACCCGCGAGTACGTCGACGTCGTCCGCCGCGCGCTGACCCGCGAGCGGCTCACCGCGCCCGGCCCGCACTACCCGCTGCCGCTGCCCGACGGCCCCGGGAAGGCGTTGAAGCTGATCGTCCACCCGGTGCGCGACCGCATCCCGATCTACCTCGCCGCGGTCGGGCCGAGGAACCTCGAGCTGACCGGCGAGATCGCCGACGGCTGGCTGGCCGTCTTCTACTCGCCGGAGCACGCCGCCGAGCACCTCGGCTCGATCGCGAAGGGCCGCGGCGACCGCGGCCTGGACGGCTTCGACGTCGTGCCCACCGTCCCGATGGTCGTCGGCGACGACGTGGCCGCGTGCGCGGAGCCGGTGCGCGCGTACGCCGCGCTGTACGTCGGCGGCATGGGCTCGCGCGAGCAGAACTTCTACAACGCGCTCGCCCGGCGGATGGGCTACGAGGAGGCGGCCCAGGAGGTGCAGGACCGCTACCTGGCGCACGACTACGCCGGCGCGATGGCGGCGGTGCCGCTGGAGTTCGTCGACGCCACGTCGCTGCTCGGGCCGAAGGAGCGCATCGCCGAGCGGATGGCGGCGTTCGCCGAGTCGGGCGTCACGACGCTCTCCGTCGCGGTCTACGGCGCCACCGTCGAGGAGCGGGTGGCCACGCTGCGGACCGCGGTCGAGGCGCTGGAGCTGGCGGGCGTCGGGTCGTGAGCTGCCCGGCCGACGTCACGTTCCACCTGTCCGTGGTGCAGGCAGCGGTGCTCGGGCTGACGCAGGGGATCTCGGAGTTCCTGCCGATCTCCTCGTCCGGGCACCTGATCCTCGTGCCGTGGGCGGCCGGCTGGGAGTCGGTCCACTGCGCCAAGGAGGGCAACAAGCTCTTCGACGTCGCGCTGCACTGGGGGACGTTCGTCGGCGCGGCGGCGTACCTGCGGCGCGACCTGTGGGCGCTGGTCGTCGCGTGGTTCCGTTCGGTCGCGCGGCGCTCGGTGTCGTCGCCGCAGGAGCGGCTCGCGTGGTTCCTCGTGCTCTCCGCCGTGCCGTCGGCGATCGCCGGCGCCACCCTGGAGGGCGTGATCACCGACCGCCTCGGGCACCCGTGGCAGATCGCGGCGTTCCTCGCGGTGTTCGGCGTGCTGCTGTGGTGGGTGGACCGGACGGCGCGGCAGGCGACGGGCTACGAGGACCTGTCCCGCCGCCAGGTGGCGGCCATGTCGCTGGCGCAGGCCGCGGCGCTGATGCCGGGCGTCTCCCGGTCCGGCGTCACGATCACCGCCGCGCGCGCCACCGGCGTGTCGCGGGACGCGGCCGCGCGGTTCTCGTTCCTGATGAGCCTGCCGGTCATCCTCGGCGCCGGGCTGTACTCCGCGCTCACCCTGGAGGGCGGCTCCGGCGGGCTCGGCGCGCAGTTCGCGGTCGGCATCGTCGCGTCGGGGACCAGCGGCGCGCTGGCGGTGTTCGGCGTGCTGTCGTTCCTGCGGCGGCACAGCCTGGGCGCGTTCATGTGGTACCGGCTCGCGGCGGCGGCGGCGGTGCTGCTCGTCGTCGCGACGGGGCTGCGGCCGGCGACGCTGTGACCACGCTGCTGCTCGTCCGGCACGGGCTCACCCACCTGACCGGCCCGGTGCTCGCCGGCTGGACGCCGGACCTGCACCTGGACGAGCGGGGTCGGGAGCAGGCCCGCGCCCTGGGGGAGCGGCTGGCGCCGGTGCCGTTCGCGGCGGTCGTGTCGTCGCCGCTCGACCGCTGCCGGGAGACCGCCGCCGCGCTCGGCCGCCCCGTCGAGGTGGACGACCGGCTCGGCGAGTGCCGCTACGGCGACTGGACCGGCCAGGAGCTCAAGCGGCTCGCCAAGGACCCGCTGTGGCGGCAGGTGCAGGCGCACCCGTCGGCGGTGAGGTTCCCGAACGGCGAGTCGCTGCGCGAGGTCTCGGCGCGCGCCGTGGAATGCGTGCGCGACTGGAACGCCCGCCTCGGCCCGGACGCGACGTGGGTCGCGGTGAGCCACGGCGACGTCATCAAGGCGGTCGTCGCGGACGCGCTGGGGCTGCACCTCGACCACTTCCAGCGGATCGTCGTGGACCCGTGCTCGGTGACCGTCGTGCGCTACACCGAGCTGCGGCCGTTCGTGGTCCGGCTCAACGACGTCGGCGGCTCGGTCGCCGACCTGCTGCCGCCGAAGAAGCGCGCGCGGCGCAAGCCCTCGTCGGACGCGCCGGTCGGCGGCGGCGCGGGTGGGTGACGGTAGGGCTTGGTGGAACTCGGCCCGTCGCGACGCCTGGGCGCGGGCGACGCAGGGCTGCGTTCCGCCAATCCCTACTAGGGTCTGAGGGCATGCCGCGTCAGGTCTTCCTCTTCGACCCGCCGGACCGCTTCGTCGCGGGGACCGTCGGGCAGCCGGGGCAGCGCACGTTCTTCCTCCAGGCCACCGACGGCGAGCGCGTGACGAGCGTCGCGCTGGAGAAGACCCAGGTGCAGGTGCTCGCCGAACGCCTCGGCGACCTGCTGGACGAGGTACGCCGCCGCGGCGGCGACGCGCCCGCCGAGGCGCCGCCCGAGCTCGAGGACGTGGCGCCGCTGGACCAGCCGATCCTGGAGGAGTTCCGGGTCGGCACCCTCGCCATCGCCTGGGACGGCGACGACGGGCTCGTCGTGGTCGAGGCGCACCAGATGACCGAGTCGGGCGAGGTGCCCGACGACGACGAGGAGGCCGGGGACGTCCTGCGGGTGCGGATCACTCCTGCCTCGGCGCGGGCGTTCGTGAAGCGCGCGCTGCGCGTCGTCGCGGCCGGCCGCCCGCCCTGCCCGCTGTGCGGCCGCCCGCTGGACCCGGAGGGGCACATCTGTGCCCGCCTCAACGGCCACGGTCACTAGGGTCACCGCCCTGCTGCCCGGGCGCGTCGGCATCGACGGGCCGGACGCGGCGGGGAAGACGACGCTCGCCCGCGCGGTCGCCGCCGCCGCGGGCGTGCCGCACGTCGCCGCCGACGACTTCCTGGCGCCGCCTGCCGTGCGGCACGCCGACGAGTCGGCCGCGGGCTACTACGCGAACGCGTTCGACCTGCCCGCGCTGCGCGCCGCGGTCCTCGCGCACGCCAGCGTCGTCTGCGACGGAGTCTTCCTGTTCCGGCCGGAGCTGGACGACCTGTGGGACGCGCGGGTGTTCCTCGACGTCGACCCGGACGAGCAGTGGCGCCGGGTGCTCGCCCGCGACGTCGCGCGCTTCGGCTCCGAGGCGGCGACCCGCGCGCGGTACGAGTCGCGCTACCTGCCCGCCTACGCCGCGTACCGCGCGGCGGTGCGGCCCGACGCGCGCGCGGACGTCCTGCTGTGATCGAGGCGCTGCGCTCCGGCGACATCGAGATCCAGGGGCGGCTGGTCGACGCCAGCAACGCGACGCTGTACTGCTCGCTCACCGCCGGCGCCGAGACCTGCGCGGTCGTCTACAAGCCGATCCGCGGCGAGCGCCCGCTGTGGGACTTCCCGGACGGCACGCTGGCGCACCGCGAGGTCGCGTCGTACGCCGTCTCCGTCGCGACCGGCTGGGACGTCGTGCCGCCGACCGTGCTGCGCGACGGCCCGCTCGGGCCGGGCATGGTGCAGCTCTGGATCGACGTGGACGAGGCCGTCGACCTGGTCGAGCTGGTGAGCACCGACCACCCGGCGCTGCGGCGGATGGCGCTGTTCGACGCGGTCGTGAACAACGCCGACCGCAAGGGCGGGCACCTGCTGCCGGTGCCGGGCGGGCACGTGTACGGCGTCGACCACGGCGTGACGTTCTCCGCCGAGCCGAAGCTGCGCACCGTCCTGTGGGGCTGGCGCGGGCGGCGGTTCGCCGACGAGGAGCTGGCGGTGCTGACCGCGCTGCGCTGGGACCTCACGTCGGGCGCGCTGGGGGAGGAGCTCGCCGCGCTGCTCGCGCCGGAGGAGGTGGCCGCGACCGTCGACCGGGTCGACCGGCTGCTCAGCACGCGGCGCTTCCCGTACCCGTCGCCGGACTGGCCGGCCGTGCCCTGGCCGCCGTTCTGACGCCTGGCTACACTGCGCGCTCCCAGTTACCCCACCCCAGGAGTGCCGTCATGCGCCGTTCCCTGTCGCTCAAGCGCGAGACCCTGACCGCCCTGTCCGACGACCAGATGTCGTCCGTGCAGGGCGGGTCGCACCTGTGCGGCGTCACGCACGGGCCGTCGTTCGACCAGTCGTGCCCGACGCCGACGCTGCCGATCAACGAGTGCGTCCAGGACATGACGATCCGGGTCTGCCCCACGGGCCCGTACATGTGCGCGTAAGGACGCCGTCGTAGGCTCGGGGACATGGAGTCGTGGCGCGTCCCCGAGCCCGCGTCCCTCGACGGGAGCGGCCCGCCGTTGCGGCTCCACGACACCGCGACGGGCGAGGTGCGGCCGCTCTCGCCGGGACCCGACGCGACGATGTACGTCTGCGGCATCACGCCGTACGACGCCGCGCACCTCGGCCACGCGATGACGTACCTGACGTACGACCTCGTGCAGCGCGTGCTGCGCGACCAGGGCCACACCGTCACGTACACGCAGAACGTCACCGACGTGGACGAGCCGCTGTTCGAACGCGCCGCCGAGACCAGCGACGAGTGGCAGGCGCTCGGCACCCGGGAGACCGAGCAGTTCCGCCACGACATGGCGGCGCTCAACGTCCTCCCGCCGACGCACTTCGTCGGGGCCGTGGAGGCGATGCCGCGCATCGTCGAGATGATCGGGCTGCTGCGCGACAACGGCGCGACGTACGAGCTCGACGGTGACACGTACTTCTCGGTCGCCGCGGCCAAGCACTTCGGCACGGTCGGCAACCTGCCGGTGGACGAGATGCTGCGGCTGTCCGCCGAGCGCGGCGGCGACCCCGGCCGGGCGGGCAAGAAGGACCCGCTCGACCCGGTGCTGTGGCTGCGCGAGCGGCCCGGCGAGCCGGCGTGGGAGTCGCCCTGGGGCCGCGGCCGCCCCGGCTGGCACGTCGAGTGCTCGGCGATCGCGCGGGCCACCCTCGGCGAGACGATGGACCTGCACGGCGGCGGGACCGACCTGGTCTTCCCGCACCACGAGATGTCCGCGGCCGAGGCGACCTGCGCGCTCGGGGTGTGGCCGTTCGTCCGGCACTGGACGCACGTCGCGATGGTGTCGTTGCACGGCGAGAAGATGTCGAAGTCGAAGGGCAACCTCGTCTTCGTCCGCCACCTCCGGCTGGACCACGACCCGGTCGCCGTCCGGCTCGCGCTGCTCGCGCACCACTACCGCACGCCGTGGGAGTGGTTCCACGCCGACATCGTGGCCGCCGGGGCGCGGCTCGAACGCTGGCGCCTCGCCGCGCGCGCGGACGCCGGTCCCGACGCGCGGCCGGTCGTGGAGTCGGTGCGCCGGCACCTCGCCGACGACCTCGACGCGCCGGCCGCGCTCGCCGCCGTGGACCGCTGGGCGCGGGAGACGTTGCGCGGCGGCGGCCGCGACGGCGACGCCCCGCGGCTGGTCGCGGCGGCCTGCGACGCGCTGCTCGGCGTCGTTCTCGCGTAGTCGTTTGCCGTTAGGGAGCGGGGGAGCGGGCGCGTAAAGCGCGGGGGACCTATCCGGAAACGGAGGCACCGATGCGCCGTACCCGCCGGCTCGCGTTGCGACGCGAGACCCTGACCGCCCTGACGACGCCCGACCTGGAGGCGCTCGCCGGAGGCGTGCCCAGCCCCACCTGGCAGCCCTCGTGCATGAACGACTGCGTGTCGCTCGACCGCTGCCCGACCCTGCCGATCAGGGACTGCCCGATCTACATCGTGGCGCCGACGACGACCGCCGTCTGCACCGTCTGACCGGGCTAGACTTCACCCCCCTCACCCCTCAAGGAGCACCCATGCGCAACCGCTCGCTCACCCTCAAGCGCGAGACCCTCACCGCCCTCACCACCGACGACCTCACCGCCGTCGTGGGCGGCTCGCACCTGTGCCTCGTCACCGACAACTGCACCCACGTCAGCGTGGACGCGACGTGCCCGTCGGTGCCCGTGACGAACTGCCTCGACACCATCCGGACGCGCTGACGATGCGGCTCACGCTGCGCGCCGAGCCGCTCGCCGACCTCACGCCCGACGACCTCGCGGCCGTTCACGGCGCGGCGCTGCCGACCCTGCAGGTCGCCATGTGCCTGACCATCGACCGGACGTGCATCCTCACCACCCGGTGAGTTCCCGCACGCGCTAGACCGGGCCGGGGCTTCGCTGCCCGCCGTTGCGTGGAGCCCCGGCCCGCCCCACCTCAGGAGACGCCGATGACCAGGACCCTCCGGCTGCGCCGCGAGGCGCTGACCGCGCTGACCACCGACGAGCTGGCCGGCGTGAACGCCGCCGCCGTGCCCGCGACGCCGAGCTGCCCCGTCCAGTCGGGCATCGAGTGCCCGACCTCGCCGCTGCTCGCCTGCCTCACCGACATCGCGAGCCGCGCCGCCTGCTGAGCGGCCTCGCCCCTGCCCCGTTCTGTGAAGATCGCCACGCGGGGACACCGCGCCATGGGCTGCACAGAACGGGAGGGGGCCGGCGCGGGCCCGCGCGGCGGCCGGGGACGGCCGGCGCGTTCAGCCGCGGGTGACCGGCGCGCGCCGCCGGCTCGACCCGAGCTGCGCCGTCACCAGCGCGTGGTACGCGCCCCGCTTGCGCAGCAGCGTGGAGTGCCGCCCGTGCTCCACCACGCGGCCCTGGTCCAGCACCAGGATCGTGTCCGCGTGCGCGACCGTGGAGAGCCGGTGCGCGACGACGATCGTCGTGCAGCCGAGCTCCAGCAGGTTCTTGTGCACCGCCGCCTCGCTGACCGCGTCGAGGTGCGACGTCGCCTCGTCCAGCAGCAGCACGGCCGGGCGCCCCGCGAGCGCCCGGGCCAGCGCCACCCGCTGGCGTTGCCCGCCGGACAGCGACGCGCCCGCGTCGGAGAGCAGCGTGTCGTAGCCGAGCGGCATGCGTTCGATCTCGTCGGCGATGCAGGCCAGCCGCGCGGCCTCCCGCACGTCCTCCAGCGACATCGTCGGGTCGCCGAACGCGATGTTCTCCCGGATCGACGTGGCGAACAGGTACGGCTCCTGCGTGACGACGCCGAACTGCCGCCGCACGCTGCCCGCGTCCAGCTCGGCCAGGTCGACGCCGTCGTGCAGCACGGCGCCGTCGGTGGGCTCGTAGAGACCGAGCAGGATGTGCGCCAGCGTGGTCTTGCCCGACCCGGACCGGCCGACCAGGGCGACGGTGGCGCCCGGCGGGACGCGCAACGACACCCCGTCCAGCACGAGCGGCGACAGCGGCGCGTAACGGAACCGCACGTCCCGCGCCTCGATCTCGCCCTGGAGCGGCGGCGCCTCGCGCACCTCGCGCCCGGACTGCTCGCGCGGGGTGTCGAACACGTCGTTGAGCCGGTCGACGTAGCCGGTCAGCACCTGCATGGACAGCGCGGTCGTGACCATCGACGCGAGCGGCGCGAGGAAGCCGACGGCGAGCGTGTTGACCGCCAGGGCGGTGCCCAACGACATCCGGCCGTCGAGCACGAGCAGGCCGCCGATCGTCAGCACGACGAGCGGCGAGGCCATGGTCAGCGCGCCGGTCAGCGCGTCGACGATCGAGGACAGCCGGCCGCGGGCGAGCGCGACGCGCAGCTCGCCGCGGAACAGCCGCGAGAACTCGTCCACCGCCCGCGCCTCGGTGCCCGACGACTTCAACGTCCCGATGCCGGCCAGCAGCTCGAACGCGTAGCCCTGCGCCTTCGACTCGGCCTGCAACGACTCGGTGGCCAGCCGCTGCGTGGCCGGCCGCGACACGAGCATGACGGCGACCTGGAGCAGGCCGAGCACGACGGTGACGGTGCCGATCGTCCGCGAGACGGCGAACAGCAGGACGAGGTACAGCGTCGCGAAGACGCCGTCCAGCACGCCGGACACGGTGCCGGTGGTGAGCAGCTCGCGGACGAGCGTGTTCGACCGCAACCGCATCATCAGGTCGCCGGAGGAGCGGCGCAGGTGGAACGCGTACGGCAGCGCCACGAGGTGCTCGAGGAAGCCGAGCGTCGTGCGCTGGTCGACCCGCATCCGCAGGTCGAGCAGCAGCCGCGACCGCACCCACGACGTGAGGAACTGGAACCCCACCATCGACGTGAGCAGCGTCACGAACACCAGCAGCAGCGACTGGTCGCCCACCGGCACGACGCGGTCGATGAGGACGAACTGCAGCAACGGCAGCCCGAGCGCGAGCACCCGCAGCACCAGCGACGTGACGACGGCGCGGCGCAGCGTGCCGTGCTGCTCCAGGAGCGGGCGGACGTGCCGCCACACGCCGTTCGGGCGGCGCGGCCGCTTCTCGAACTCGCCGCTCGGCTCGGTGAGGATCGCGACGCCGGCGTACGACTTGCTGACCTTGTCCCACGGCACGTGCCGGCGGCCGACCGCGGGGTCGACGATGACGATGCCGCGGCGGTTGACCGACTCCAGCACGACGAAGTGCGACAGGTCCCAGAACAGCATCGCGCCGCGGCCGAGCGCCTCCAGGTCCTCGACCTCGGTCTTCACGCCGCGCGCGTCCAGGCCGTAGTACTCGGCGGCCCGGACGAGGGTGAGCGCGTCGATGCCGTCGCGGCCGCCGCCGCAGACCGAGCGCACCTCGTCCAGCGGCACCGGGTGGCCGTGCAGCTCCAGGACCATGCCGAGGCAGGCGGCGCCGCAGTCGGCCAGCTCCACCTGCGAACGGAAGCGGACGCGGCTAGTCATTGCCACGCCTCAGCAGCAGCTCGGCGAGCGTGCGCCGGGCGAGCGTCACGGTGGCCTCGCCCTCCACGACCTCGCCGGACTCGAACGTCACCAGCACCGGCACGATCGGCACCCCGCCCGCCGCCGACGGGCGGCCCACGAACGTCACGTGCCCGCGCGCGCTGTGCAGCCTTACCGGTTGGCCCGCGCGGACGCGGGCGAGCGCGCCGACCGGCAGGTCGATCGTCGCCTCCCGGCCCGCGACGCGGGCGTAGCCCCGCGCGGTCTCGTCCACCTTCACGGTGAGGCCGAGCACGATCGCGCCGAGGAGGGTGAGCAGCAGCAGCCGGAACGCCCAGGCGGTGCGCCCCTCCTTCAGCTCCAGCCCCTCGTCCTCCACGCCGCGGCCGCGCGCGTGCGCCTCGACCGCCTCCGGCCGGAACAGCGGCCGCTGGGCGGGCGGTTGGGTCTCCGTCACGAGCCCCTCGCCATCCGGGCGGCGTAGAGCCGGTCGAGCAGGTCGCACACCACGAGCTCCTGGGTCCGCTGGGCCGCGCGCAGCATCCGGTTCACGTGCATGTGCACGTGGCTGCCCAGCGAGCGTACGGGCACCCGGGGCAGCACCTCGCGCCCGACCTCCGAACGCCGGTCCAGCGCGGCCAGACCGGCCCGCAGCGCGGGGCTCTCCGCGCGGCCGTCGAGCAGCGCGTCGAGGGCCGCCCGCTCGTCGCGGAACAGCTTGCCCGACCGCCGCTTGGCGCTCTCGCCGGTGTCGCCCTGCTCGCGGACGTACGCGTCCCGCTGCGCCTTGACGATGGCCCGGCGGTCGGCGAGCGCCAGGCCCGCGTCGGCGAGGATCCGGTCGGTGCCGGCGACGGCGAGCCGCCAGCGCAGGTCCAGCCCCTCGTCGCCGCCGGCCACGTCGAGCACCGACAGCACGAACTCGCTGTCCGCGCCGAAGAACCGTTCGGCCAGCCGGACCTCCTCGGGGCCGCCGTAGCGGGCGACCTCGCGGCGGTACGTGTCGATCAGCACGCGGCGGACGACGGCCTGGTCGAGCAGCGGCTGCAGGGCGTGGCGGAACGCCGGGAGCACCTGGCCCCAGAGCCGTTCCGGGGGCGCGGTGATGCGCACCCGCAGGTGGTTGTCCGGGTCGCCGTAGCGGATGAAGAACCAGCCGTCCGCGGCGGCGCCGAGCGAGCGCACGAACGGCGCCACGCCCTCGCGCAGCACGGTGTCCGCCGACGCGGGGCCGCAGTAGAGCTTGGCGGTCAGCCACTCCGAGCCCGGCGGGAACGACTCCTCGGCCGGCGGCGCGGCCCACACCCGCTCCGGCTCGGGCTCGCCCTTGCGGACCAGCGGCACCACGACCTCGTGCGCGCGCGGCCCGTCGGGCGACGTGGCGAACAGCTCGTCGTGGCCCGGGTACAGCTCGTGCAGCCGCAGCCCGCGCCCGGCGTAGTGGCCGAGCAGCTCGGCCGCGCCGACCCGGTCGAGGTCGAGCGGCAGCTCGTTGTCGCCGGCCGCGAGGACGACGTGGCGGGGGAGCCCGAGCGACTCGCGGAGCCGCTGCGTCGCGGCGAACCGGTCGGCCGGCGACTTCGCCTTGCGCAGGTCCTCGAGGTCGTCGTACGACGGCTGCCACGTCGCGCGGGAGAGCACGAGCCGGCCGTACGTCACGCGCGGGAGGAACGGCGTGACGTTCTCCAGCGTGCCCCAGCTCCAGCGCAGCGTGCCGGTGACGCCCTGGTACTGCAGCGCGGTCAGGAACCGGTACGGCGCCAGCGCGCCCGTCACGTGGTTGTGCGCGCTGGTCAGCCGCGGGATCACCTCGCGGTCGAGCGTCTTCGACCACAGCACCACGCGGTCGCCGTGCACGGTGACCAGCAGGTCGTCGAACGGCAGCGTGTGCTCCGCGCCCGACGTGCCGAGGAACTCGATCTCGTACGGCCGCAGCACCGGCCTGGCCAGGATGTTGCCGACCCGGCCCTCGGGCAGGTGCACGATCTCGGCGTAGACCGCGCCGGGCCGCAGCGCCTGCTCGGCCTCGACGTGGTCGCGCACCATCGACTCGATGCCGGGGTCGACGTGGCAGAACCGGCCGAGCAGCCGGGCGCCCGACGGGCCGGTGATCGCGTTGAGGACGAGCCGGAAGTCGTGCTCGCCGTGCCGGGCCAGCACGAACGTCGCGGACACCGCGTCGGCGAGCGGCGCCGGCTTCTCGGTGGCGAGCGCCTTGATGTCGGCGTCCGTCAGTTCGACGGAGTCGCGGCCGACGAGCTTGAGCAGGTACGAGTCGCTCGCGGACCAGCGCGGGTCGCCGCGGAGCTGGCGGCCCATGACGCCGGCGAGCAGCGGCGCGCCCTCGGCGGAGAGCGCCGGGCCGGGCCCGAAGCCGAGCCCGACCTCCTCGTCCAGCACCTCCGCGAGCGGGACGACGCGGTCCTCGTAGCGGGTCTGGAACGCCTCGCGGAACCGCGACAGCTCGTCCTCGCCCGGGGCCTTGGCGATCCGGTGCAGCACGTCGATCGCCCGGCGCACCTCCCGCATGACCGCGTCGGGCAGCGCCGCCGGCGGGCCGCCGAGGCCGAGGTCGACCTGGAACAGCCGGTCGGTCCGCAGGTCCGGGTCGACCTTGCGCAGCCGGTCGGCGAGGTCGACGTAGCGCGCCCGGTCGACACCGGGGCCGGCGTCGTCGAGCGCGTCGATCTCGGCCTGCGCCTCCGCGAGCGCGTCGGCGACGGACGCGGTGACGTTGTGCGGGCGCAGCGCGGCGACCATGCCGGGCACCGGTGCCTCGCCGGTGACCGGCGGACCGAGGCGGGGGACGAGGAGCTGGGCGGCGACCATCTCGCCGACGTACTCCTCGGCCTCCTCCTGCGTGATCTCGTCGTCGGTCAGCGCGGCGGCCAGCTCGGCGATCGTCGCGCCGCCCTCGGCGCGGCGCAGCGTCTCGGCGAGCGCCTCGTCCTCCTCGAACGTCACGCGGTGGTAGCGGACGCGGCGGTTCTCGTCGATCCGCGCCTCGGCCAGCCGCAGCCGGCCGCCCGCGCGGTAGCGGCCGGAGTTGGGGACGTACGTCAGCACCTGGCGGGTCTGCGGGTCGTCGCGCAGCGACGCGATGACCGCGGCGAGGAACCCGAAGTCGAGCCGGGTGTGCCGCTTCGCCGCGTCGCGGCCGGGCAGCTCCAGCGGCGCGAGCGGGCCGCCGACCTCGCCCGCCGCGCAGCCGGCGAACAGGCCGAACGGCGTCGAGCGCATCGACATCCGGGTGACGTAGGACAGCAGCGGCCGGACCAGGTCCTCGCCGGCGTCGAGGCGCTCGTCGAGGGCCGGGGAGGCGAGCCAGACCGCCTCGCGGACGACCGGGTCCTCGAGGAGGGCGTGCAGGTTCTTCGCCAGCGCGTCGCGGTCCGTCGCCACGGCCGCGGCGACGGCGCCGGGGTCGCCGGCCCGCCACGCGGCGATCGCCGACTCGCCGGTGTCGAGCTCGGCGACCGTGCTGAACGGCAGGAGCGGGGCGCGGACGACGAACGCCCCCGAGTGCTCGTACGTCATGCCACCGGCCTCGTGAGGAACAGCGAGTCCCAGTCCGGGGCCACGTCGCTGGTCAGGGCGTGCAGCACCAGGCCGACGCCGGCCGCGCCTTCCAGCACGCCGGTGCGCGGCTCCCAGCCGCGGCCGTCGCCCTGCGGGACCGAGTAGCGGTAGCCGGCCACCGGCTCGCCGTCGACGCGCATGTCGAGCAGGATGCGGGCCCACGTGCGGGCGGCGTCCGCGAGGCGTTCGTCGCCGAACGCCTGGTGCAGCCGCCCGAACAGCAGCGAGATGCCGCCCGCGCCGTGGCACAGGCTCGCGTCGATCGCGCCGGTCTGCTCGACCGGGCGCTCCGCGCAGGAGATCGCGGTCTCGAACGCCTCGCGCAGCACGTTCTCGTCCTTGAGCGCGCGGCCCGCGGCGAGCAGCGCCACCGAGACGCCGAGGTCGCCGTAGCACCAGGCCATCCGGCCGCCGTTGCGCTCGGTGCCGGGCCCGAACAGCAGCGGGTAGCGGCCCGGCCCCTTCTGCTCCGGCAGCCGCTGCTTCAGCAGCCAGGCGAGCGCGGGGTCGAGCAGGCCCTTCGCGGTCGCCGTGCCGGCCGCGTGCGCCCAGGCGAGCATCGCGACGACGCCGGCCTGGCCGTGCGCCACGCCGACGTCGTAGTAGCCCTCGGGGAACATCTCGGCGCGCTCGGCCGGCACCGTCTTCGGGTCGACCCACCACGTGACGCCGTCGTCGGTCTCGGTGCTGATCCGCTCCAGCGCCGTGACCGCGGGGTCGGCGGGGCGGCCGCGTTCGAGCAGGTAGACGCCGAGGCCGGTGCAGCCGCGGATCAGGTCGAACTCGTGGTGCGCGAGCCACCGCTCGCTCTTGAGGCCGATCTCGACGAGCTCGTCGACGTCGTTGTCGCCCTCCTCGGCGTCGAGGACGGAGCGTTCGAGGTACGCCATGGCCCAGCCGACGCCGGGCGTGCCGACGTAGAGGGGGAGCGTGGGCGAGTCGGTGGCGGCGCGTTCGATCGCGCGGTCGAGGAAGTCCAGGGCGGTCTTCTCGTCGCCGATCTGCGCGAAGAACACCGCGAGGCCGGACCCGCCGCCGGCCACGCCCGCGGTCTCGGTCTCGGGGTCGAGGCCGGCCGCGGCGGGGTCACGGAGCACGTCGGCGATCGCGTCGAGGGCCGCGCGCGCCCGCGCGGCGTCGTCACCGGTCAGGAGGGGCGCCCAAGGCTGGGGGGCGCCGTCGAGGGGAAGAGGCACCCGCGCATTGTGCCGTCCCGGCCCGGCCGCGAACAGAGCGCATCCGGACGAGTCGCCGGCGGCGCCCGCCGCCGGCCCCCCGCGCCCGCCCCCGCCCGCCCCCGCCCGACGGATTTCGCGACCCGGTCGCGGCTTCCGAACGGCGTTGTCCGATAACGCGACCCGGTCGCGACATCGGGCGGCGGGCCGGGCCGGCCCCCGGCGGGCCGGGCCGGCCAGCGGCGGGCCGGGCCGGGCCCGGCCCGCCGCTGGCCGGACGGTCAGCCGCCGGTGGGGTCGTCGCCGGAGCGGCGCAGGTAGCGTTCGAACTCCCGCGCGATCGCCTCGCCGCTCGCCTCCGGCAGGTCGGTCTCGGCCTCGCGCTCCTCCAGCGAGCGCACGTACTCGGCGACCTCGGTGTCCTCGGCGGCGAGCTCGTTCACCTGCCGCTCCCACGCCCGGGCCTGCTCCTCCAGGTCACCGAGCGGCACCTGGACGTCGAGCACGTCCTCGACCCGGCGCAGCAACGCGAGCGTGGCCTTCGGCGACGGCGGCTGCGCGACGTAGTGGGGCACGGCCGCCCAGAACGACACCGACGGCAGCCCGCGCTGCACGCACTGGTCGTGCAGCACGCCGACGATGCCGGTCGGCCCCTCGTAGCGGGACTGGTCGAGCCCCAGGTCCGCGGCGACCCGCGCGTCGCTCGCCGTCCCGGTCACCGGGATCGGCCGGGTGTGCGGCGCGTCGGCGAGCAACGCCCCCAGCGCGACCAGGATCTGCGCGTCGAGGTCGGTAGCGACGTCGAGGATCTCGCCGCAGAACGCCTTCCAGCGCATGTTCGGCTCCAGGCCGCGGATCAGGATGACGTCGCGCTCGCCGTCGAGCCGGCAGACCGACATCCGGGTCGTGGGCCACTGCACCCGCCGGGTGACGCCGTCGATCAACGTCACGGTCGGCCGGTTGACCTGGAAGTCGTAGTAGTCCTCGGGGTCGATGGTGACGAGCGGCCGCGCCTCCCAGACCAGCTCCAGGTGCTCGACGGCCGCGGTGGCGGCGTCGCCGGCGTCGTTCCAGCCCTCGAACGCCGCCACGACGACCGGCGACCGCAGCGCGTCCTCCGGAGCGATGCCGCTCATGCCCGCCCTTCCGCCGCGCCCGCCTCGTCGGCCGCGGCCCTGACCACGCCCGCCACCAGCGCCGGCCACTGCAACGGTACGTCGTGGTGCGCGCCCGAGAGGCGGATTCCGCGAGGTCGTGGCAGCAGCTCCAGCGCGCGCTCGTAGCCCTGGTCCAGCGCCGCCGTGACGACCCAGAACGGCGCGGCGACCCGCCGCAGCACGGTCGGCGCGTCGTAGTCGAGCAGGCCGTCGAGCGTGGCCAGGTGCCGGTCGTAGGTGAGCTTCGCGCGGGCGAGGCCGTCGTCGTGCACCTCGAAGATCGGCAGCACGGCGTCCTCGACCTCCGGCGACCAGGTGTCGTGGTGCTCGGCGAGCATCTGCCGCAGCCGGTCCGGCGGCTCGGCGATGCGCGGGGGAGCGAGGCGTTCGCGGACGGTCGCCCGGTCGTCGCCGCCCTCCAGCGGCGAGCCGAGCCCGCCGTCGATCGCGACGACGGCGAGCACGCGTTCCGGGTGGTCGGCGGCGAGCGTCGCGGCGACCGCGGCGCCCCAGGAGTGGCCGGCGACGACCGCCCGGGACCAGCCGAGCGCGTCGAGCGCGGTGGCCGCGTCGGCGGCGACGGTGGCGAGGTCGTACCCGTCGTCCGGCTTGTCCGAGTCGCCGTGGCCGCGCTGGTCGACCGCGCAGAGCGGGGAGCCGACGAGGTGCGGGACGACGAGGTTCCAGAACCGCCGCTGCGACGCAAGCCCGTGCAGCAGCAGGATCGGCGTGCCGGTGCCGGCCCAGCGGGTCGCGGCGAGCCGCAACGACGTCCCCGGCAGGTGCAGGTCGCGTCCCCCGGCGACCGGTGTGGATCCCCCCAGCGAACGCGTCAGGTGGTCGCCACGATCAGGACGTCGCACGGGGCACGGTGCGACACGACGGACGGGACCGAGCCGAGCAGCCGGCCGGTGAGGCTGTTGAGGCCGCGGTTTCCGACGACCAGCAGGTCGGCCTGCCGCTCGCTCGCGGTGCGGATGAGCGCGTCCACCGGCTCGCCCTCGACGGCGACGGTGTCGACGTCGATCGAGGAGTCCAGCCGCGCGCACGCCTCGCGGAGCACGTCCTCGGCCGGGTGCGACCCGATGACCTTGTACGCCTCCGCGCCGAGCTGCTGCGCGGCCTCCTGCTGCTCGCGCTGCGACAGCGGCCGGTACGCCGACACGATGACGAGCTGCGCGCCGGCCTCCTTCGCGATCGCGGCGGCGCGGTCGACCGCCTTGTACGACGTCATCGACCCGTCGGTGCCGACGAGAACCCGGGTGTAGCTGGCCATGCGCGGACCCTACCCGTTCGGCGACTACCATCGAGAGGTGCCGCAGAGTCTCCGTGAAGCCCTGTCCCAGCGCGTCGTCGTCGCCGACGGGGCGATGGGCACGATGCTCCAGGCGGCCGACCCGTCGCTCGACGACTTCGAGGGCCACGAGGGCTGCAACGAGGTCCTCAACGTCACCCGCCCCGACGTCGTCACGTCGGTGCACGCGGCGTACCTCGACGCGGGCGTCGACGCGGTCGAGACGAACACGTTCGGCGCCAACCTCGGCAACCTCGGCGAGTACGGCATCGCCGAGCGCATCCACGAGCTGTCCCTGGCCGGCGCCCGGCTGGCCCGCGAGGTGGCGGACGGCTACGGCCGCTGGGTCATCGGCTCGATGGGCCCGGGCACCAAGCTGCCCACCCTCGGCCACGTGCCGTACGCCACGCTGCGCGACGCGTACCAGGCCAACGCCGCCGGCCTGGTCGAGGGCGGCGCGGACGCGCTGCTGGTCGAGACCGCGCAGGACCTGCTCCAGGCCAAGGCCGCCATCGTCGGCGCCCGCCGGGCGGTCGCCGCGTCGGGGCGGGACGTCCCCGTCTTCGCGCAGGTCACCGTCGAGACGACCGGCACCATGCTGCTCGGCTCCGAGATCGGCGCCGCGCTCACCGCGCTCGAGCCGCTCGGCGTCGACCTGATCGGCCTGAACTGCGCCACCGGCCCGGCCGAGATGGGCGAGCACCTGCGCTACCTGTCCAAGCACGCGACCGTCGGCCTGTCCTGCATGCCGAACGCCGGCCTGCCCACGCTCGGCCAGCACGGCGCCGAGTACCCGCTGACGCCCCTGGAGCTGGCCGACGCCCTCGACCAGTTCACCAAGGAGTACGGCCTCGCGCTGGTCGGCGGCTGCTGCGGCACCACGCCGGAGCACCTGCGCCTCGTCGTGGAGCGGGTGCGCGGCCGCGAGCTGGCGCCGCGCAAGCCCCGCCACGAGTCCGGCGCGGCGTCGCTGTACCAGCACGTGGGCTTCCGCCAGGACACGTCGTTCATGGTCATCGGCGAGCGCACCAACGCGAACGGCTCCAAGGCGTTCCGCGAGGCGATGCTCGATGAGCGCTGGGACGACTGCGTCGAGATCCTGCGCTCGCAGGTGCGCGACGGCGCGCACATGGTCGACCTCTGCGTCGACTACGTCGGCCGCGACGGCGTGCGCGACATGACCGAGCTGGCCACCCGCTTCGCCACCGCCTCGACGCTGCCGATCGTGCTCGACTCGACGGAGGCACCGGTCCTGCGGGCCGGCCTGGAGGCGCTCGGCGGCCGCGCGGTCGTCAACTCCGTCAACTACGAGGACGGCGACGGGCCGGAGTCGCGGTTCGCCAAGGTCATGCCGATGGTGCGCGAGCACGGCGCCGCCGTCGTCGCGCTGACCATCGACGAGGAGGGCCAGGCGCGCACCGCCGACTGGAAGGTGCGCATCGCCTCCCGGCTCGTCGACGACCTCGTCGGCAACTGGGGGATGCGGACCTCCGACATCCTCATCGACTGCCTGACGTTCCCGATCGCCACGGGCCAGGAGGAGACCCGCCGCGACGGCATCGAGACGATCGAGGCGATCCGCCAGGTCAAGGCCCGTTACCCCGACGTGCAGACGACGCTCGGCGTCTCGAACGTGTCGTTCGGGCTCAACCCGGCCGCCCGCGTCGTGCTGAACTCCGTGTTCCTCGCCGAGTGCGTCAAGGCGGGCCTCGACTCGGCGATCGTGCACGCGTCGAAGATCCTGCCGATGTCGCGCATCCCCGACGAGCAGCGGGAGGTCGCGCTCGACCTCGTCTACGACCGCCGCCGCGAGGGCTACGACCCGGTGCAGCGGTTCCTCGACCTGTTCGAGGGAGTCGACGCCGCCGCGGGCCGCGCGTCGCGGGCCGAGGAGCTGGCCGCGCTGCCGCTGTCCGAGCGTCTGGAACGCCGCATCGTCGACGGCGAGCGCAAGGGCCTCGAAGCCGACCTGGACGAGGCGATGGCCACGCGGCCGCCGTTGGAGATCATCAACGACACCCTGCTGGCCGGCATGAAGGTGGTCGGCGACCTGTTCGCGAGCGGCGAGATGCAGCTCCCGTTCGTCCTCCAGTCGGCCGAGGTGATGAAGGCCGCGGTCGCCTACCTCGAGCCGCACATGGAGAAGGCCGACGCCGGCGGCAAGGGCACGATCGTGCTCGCCACCGTCAAGGGCGACGTGCACGACATCGGCAAGAACCTCGTCGACATCATCCTGAGCAACAACGGCTACACGGTCGTGAACCTAGGCATCAAGCAGCCCATCTCGGCGATCCTCGACGCCGCCAGCGAGCACGCCGCCGACGCGATCGGCATGAGCGGCCTGCTCGTGAAGTCGACCGTGATCATGAAGGAGAACCTGCAGGAGATGTCCTCGCGCGGCGTCGCCACGCCGGTCCTCCTGGGCGGCGCGGCGCTGACCCGCGCGTACGTCGAGCGCGACCTGCGCGAGGTCTACGCCGGCGACGTGTCGTACGCCCGCGACGCGTTCGAGGGGCTGCGGCTGATGGACGCCGTGATGTCCGCCAAGCGGGGCGCCGGCTCGGTGCCCGGCGCCGCGACGGTTAAGGCACCGGCCGACGCCGTGTCGGAGCGGCCCGCGCCGCGGCGGCGGCTGCCCGAGGTGGACGAGGCCGACCTGCCCGCCCGCTCGGACGTCGCCACCGACGTGCCGGTGCCGGTGCCGCCGTTCTGGGGCGCGCGGGTCGTCAAGGGCATCGCGCTGGCCGAGTACGCGTCGTACCTGGACGAGCGGGCGACGTTCATGGGCCAGTGGGGGCTGCGCGGCTCGCGCGGCGGCAAGGGCCCGTCGTACGAGGAGCTCGTGGAGACCGAGGGGCGGCCGCGGCTGCGGTCCTGGCTCGCCCGGATCCACGAGGAGGGCATCGTCAACGCCGCCGTCGTCTACGGCTACTTCCCGTGCGTCTCCAAGGGTGACGACCTGATCGTGCTGGGCGAGAACGGCGGCGAGCGCTGCCGGTTCACGTTCCCGCGGCAGCGGCGCGACCGGCGGCTGTGCATCTCCGACTTCTTCCGGCCGGAGGAGTCCGGGGAGACCGACGTGGTGGCGTTCCACGTCGTCACGATGGGCGAGCACGTGTCCGAGGTGACCGGCGAGCTGTTCGCGCGCAACGCGTACCGGGAGTACCTGGAGCTGCACGGCCTCTCGGTCCAGCTCACCGAGGCGCTCGCCGAGATGTGGCACGCCCGGGTCCGCGAGGAGCTCGGCATCGCCGGCGACGACGCGGGCGAGCTGGACGGGATCTTCCGGCAGGGCTACCGCGGCTCGCGGTACTCGTTCGGCTACCCGGCCTGCCCCAACCTGGAGGACCAGACGAAGCTGGTCGACCTCCTCGAGCCGGCCCGGATCGGGGTGTCGCTGTCCGAGGAGTTCCAGCTCCACCCGGAGCAGTCGACCTCGGCGATCATCGTGCACCACCCCGAGGCCAAGTACTTCGCCGCGCGATGACGCTGCCCGCCCACACGCCCGTCGCCGAGCGGACGGGCCGGCTCCGCGCCGTGCTGTTCGACATGGACGGGCTGCTCGTGGACTCCGAGCCGGTCTGGACGGTCGGCGGCTCCGAGCTGATGGCCCGGCTGAACGGCCCGTGGAGCCTGGACGTGAAGGCGCTCGTCGTCGGCCGCCGGGTGGACGAGGCGTGCCGCATCTTCGTCGAGGTGGCCGGCTCGTCGGTGCCTGCCGAGGAGGCGCAGGAGTGGCTGGTCGCGCGGATGTGCGCGCTGTACCGCGCGGACCTGCCGGTGCTGCCCGGCGCCCTGGAGCTGGTCGACGCGTGCCGCGCGGCGGGTGTGGCGACGGCGCTGGTCTCCTCCTCCTACCGGGCCCTGGTGGAGGCGGCGCTGGAGACGCTGGGCGCGGACCGCTTCGACGTGACCGTCGCGGGTGACGAGGTGGCGCTCGCCAAGCCGGCGCCGGAGCCGTACGAACGCGCCGCCGCCGCGCTCGGCGCCCACCCCGGCGACTGCGTCGTGGTGGAGGACTCGCTGGCCGGCTGCCTGTCGGGCGAGGCCGCCGGCTGCGCCGTGGTCGCGGTGCCGAACGTCGTGGACGTCCCGGGCGCGCCCGGCCGCACCGTCGTGGCGTCCCTGACCGAGCTGACGGTGGAGCGGCTGCGCGGCCTGGTCTAGCCGAGCCGGGCGTACGCCGCCCGCAGCAGCACGGCGCGCTCGGCCATGGCGTCGTGCGCGGCCCACTCGCCGCCGGTCTCGTACAGCCGGTCGCCCGGCCAGCGCGGGAACACGTGCCAGTGGAAGTGCCACACCTCCTGGTCGCCGGCCGGCTCGTTGTGCTGCCGGGTCGACGTGCCGGGGCAGCCGTACGCCGCCTTCAGCGCGAGCGCGGCCCGCCGGGCCGCCGCGAACAGGTCGCCGCCGACCGCGTCCGGCACCTCGTAGAGGTTCTCGTAGTGCGCGGTCGGCACCACGATCACGTGGCCGGGACAGCCGGGCCACCAGCGCGGCGAGACGAACGCCAGCGTGGTCGGGGTCCGTTCGACGACGTGCTCGCGGTGCCCGCCGTACTCGTTGCCGACGCCGGCGGCGTAGCCGCAGAAGGGGCACTCGTAGTCCGGCGGCGCGTGGGTCACGACCGGGGACGCTACTGCGGGACCTGGCGGCGGGCGTCGCCGTTCCCGGGTCAGTCGAGCAGGTCGGGCTGCTCGCGCACGATCCGGTTGTACAGCGGCTGGAACGAGATCCACCCGGCCACCTCGCTGCCGACCTGCTTGCTGGTCAGCTCGGCCTGCTCCGGGTCGATGAACACCCGCGGCCCGGCCGCCATCGCGAGGAGCTGCGCCTGGCAGGAGCGTTCCATCGTCACGAACCACCAGACCGCCGCGTCGACCGTGGTGCCGACGGTGAGCAGCCCGTGGTTGCGGAGGATGACCGCCTTGTTGTCGCCGAGCGCGTGCGCGATGCGCTTGCCCTCCTCGATGTCGAGGACGACGCCGGTGTAGTCGTCGAACAGCGCGTGGCTGCCGTAGAACGCCGTCACGTCCTGCGTGATCGGCTCCAGCTCCATGCCCAGCGCGCTGAACGCCTTGCCGTGCACCGAGTGCGAGTGCGCCGCGGCGACGACGTCCGGCCGCGCGGCGTGCACCTGCGAGTGGATCGCGAACGCCGCCGCGTTGACCGGGTGCCGGCCCTCCACGACCTCGCCCTCGTGGTTGACCAGGATCAGGTCGCTGACCCGGATCTGCGAGAACGGCATCGCGAACGGGTTGACCCAGAAGTGGTCCGGGAACTCCGGGTCGCGCGCCGTGATGTGGCCGGCGATGCCCTCCTCGAAGCCGAACTTCGAGAACAGCCGGAAGCCCGCGGCCAGCCGCTGCTTGCGGTGCAGCCGCTCGTCCTCGACGGTGTCGAACGTCGGCATCGACAGGTACTGAAGCTCGGGGCGGTTCGACGGCATGATGCTCGGCATCGCGGCGCTCCTCGGGGGTTCGGGCCTTCGACGGTCAGTGTGCCGCACCGCGTGCCGGGCCCGCGAGAGGGGCCCGGGTCGCGGGTCGGGGTCGCGGGTCGGGGTCGCGGGCCGGCGAGGAGCCGCCCGCGTCCGCGTCGAGTGGCCGGGCGGGCGCTACGGTCGCGCGGTGCTCATCCGCGAGGCGACGCCCGGCGACTGGCCGGCGATCCAGCCGTTCTTCGCCCGCATCGTGGCCGAGGGGCAGACGTACGCCTACCCGGAGGACCTCTCCTCCGCCGCGGCGCGGGCGCTCTGGTACGAGCCGCCGCCCGGCCGCACGGTCGTCGCCGTCGGCGCGGACGGCACGGTCGCCGGGTCGGCGAAGATGGGCCCGAACCGCCCCGGGCGCGGCGCGCACGTCGCCACCGCGAGCTTCATGGTCGACCCGGCGCACCGCGGCCGCGGCACGGGCCGCGCGCTCGGCGAGCACGCGGTCGCCTGGGCGCGGGCGGCGGGCTACCGGGCCATGCAGTTCAACGCGGTCGTCGAGACCAACACCGCCGCCGTCCGGCTGTGGACCGCGCTCGGCTTCAGCGTCGTGGGGACGGTGCCGGAGGCGTTCGACCACCCGGTGCACGGCTACGTCGGCCTGCACGTGATGCACCGCCGGCTCTGAGCCGCTACTCGGTCGCGATCGCGCGCAGCACGTCGAGCCGCGCCGCGCGCCGGCCCGGCCCGATCGCCGCCACGACGCCGGCCACCGCCGCCACGACGACGACGGTCAGGAGCTGCCCCGGCGGCACGCGGAACGACGTGAACCCCTCGTTGCGCAGCGCCTGCACCAGTGCCCAGCCGAAGAACAGCCCGATGACCAGCCCGAGCGCGGTCCCGAACAGCGCGATGATCACCGACTCCCAGCGCACGGCGGTGCGGAGCTGCGCGCGGGTCATGCCGACGGCGCGCAGCAGCCCGAGCTCGCGGGTGCGTTCGAAGATCGACAGCGCGAGCGTGTTGGCGATGCCGAGCAGGGCGATGAACACGGCGAGCGCGAGCAGCACGTAGATCAGCGCGAGGAGCTGGTTGATCTGCGCCGCCTGCGCCTCCTTGAACTGCGTCTGGTCCTGCAGCTTCGCGTTCGGGTACGCCTTCGCGACCCGCTCCACCGCCGCGCGCGCCTCGGCGGCGGGGACGTCGCGCGCCTTGGCCACGAACACCCGGGCGTCGAACTGCGTCGCGAAGTTCGCCTCGAACGCGCTGATCGGCAGCAGGTACTGGCCGCCGATGTCGGCGCGTTCGAAGATCGCGCGAACGGTGAGCGTCCGCTCGCCCGTCCTCGCGAACGTCATCCGCACCGGGTCGCCGATGGCCAGGCCCTTGTTCGCCGCGATCTCCGCCTCGACGGCCACGGCGGTCGCGTCGAGGTCGGCGAGGCGGCCCTGCACGATGTCGAGGTCCACGATGTCGCCGACGGTGGCCGGGTCCACCGCGGACAGGAACTTCGTGGCGCCCTCGACCTTGGCCTGGCCGATCCGGTAGCCGGTGACCGCGCGCACCTCGGGCAGCCTCGCCAGCGCGGCGGCGAGGTCGGGGGAGAGGCCGCCGAAGCCGAACGACCCGCTGTCCACCACGAAGTCGCCGGTGAACGCCTGGTCGATGCTCTCGCCGATCGACTGCTTCGCCGACGCCGCGAAGATCGTGATGAACGCCACCAGGCCGACGCCGATCATCAGCGCGGCGGCGGTCGCGGACGTGCGCTTGGGGTTGCGGACGGCGTTCTCCCTGGCCAGGGTGCCGGCCATGCCGCGCAGCCGCGGCAGCGGCGACCCGATCGCGCGCGCCACCGGCGTGGCGATCACCGGCCCGAGCCCGGCGACGCCGAAGAAGACGAGCACCGCGCCGAGCCCGACGAGCTTGATCTCGCCGTCGGAGGCGAACAGCCCGGTCAGCAACGCCGCCGCGCCGGCCGCCGTGACGAGCCCCGCGACGATCGTGCGGCGCCGGATGCCGGTCGACTCCACGGCGAGGTCGCGCATCGCGGCGACCGGCGGCACCTTCGCCGCCCGGCGGGCGGGGAACAGCGCGGACAGCACGCTCACCCCGACACCCACGACCAGCGAGGTCACGGCGGTGTTGGGGCGGAACACGATGCCGCCCGCCGGGATGTCGATGCCGAACCCGGCAAGCAGCGCCTTGAGCAGCGCGGCCACGCCGACGCCGGCCAGCATGCCGAGCACCGAGGCGAGGACGCCGACGGCGACCGCCTCCACGAGCACCGCGGTGAGCACCTGCCGGCGGCTCGCGCCGACCGCGCGCATGAGCGCCATCTCGCGGCCGCGCTGGGCGACGATGATCGAGAACGTGTTGTAGATGATGAACGAGCCGACCAGCAGCGCGACCACGGCGAACGTGAACAGGAACGTGTTGAAGAACCGCAGGCTCTTGCGGATCGTCGACTGGTTCTCCTCCGTCAGCTCCCGGCCGGTGATCACCTCGGCGCTGCCCGGCAGCCGCGCGGCGATCCGGTCGCGCAGCTCGGCCTGCGAGACGCCGTCCGCGGCGACCGCCGCGATCGAGTCGAACGACCCCGGCGCGCCGACGTGGCGCTGCGCGGCGGCGGAGGTGAACAGCACGTTCGTCGCGCCGCCCGTGCCGTCGGCGTCCCCGAACTTCGCGATGCCGGACACGCGGACGGAGACCGGGCCGCGTTCGGTCAGCACCCGGACGGTGTCGCCGACGGCGACTCCGGCCTCCTTGGCGGTGTAGCGGTCGAGCACGACCTCGCCGTCGTTCGCCGGGGCGGCGCCCCGGACGAGGCGGAACGGGTTCAGCTCGGCGACGGTGGCCCAGTTGCGGCCGAACGTCGGCGCGCCCATGCCGGGGTTGCCGACCGCCTTGCCGTCGCGGCCGACGACCTGCGCGTAGCCCTCCACGAAGCCCTCGACGGCGGCCACGCCGTCGGTGCCGCGCACGGTGTCCACGAGCGACGCGGGCACCCGGTCGCGGTCGATCGCGAAGTCGCTGCTGATCACCGCCTTGCCGCGGACGGCGGCGTCCACGCCGGCGGTGGCGTCGGCGAACAGCGTGTCGAACGTCCGGCCCATCGTGTCGGTGAGCACGAGCGTGCCGGACATGAACGCGACGCCGAGCAGCACGGCGAGCGACGTCGTGAACAGCCGCAGCTTGCGGGCCAGCAGGCCCTTGAGGGCGATCCGGAGCACGTCAGGCCTCGAGCGTCTTCATCCGGTCGAGGACCTTCTCGGCGGTGGGCGCGGGCAGGTCGTCGACGATCCGGCCGTCCGCGAGGAACACCACGCGGTCGCCGTACGCCGCCGCCGACGGGTCGTGGGTGACCATCACGATCGTCTGGCCGAGCTCGTCCACGGCCTGGCGCATGAAGCCGAGGATCTCCGCGCCGGAGCGGGAGTCGAGGTTGCCGGTCGGCTCGTCGGCGAACACGATCTCCGGCCGCGACGCGAGCGCCCGGGCCACCGCGACGCGTTGCTGCTGGCCGCCGGAGAGCTCACTCGGGCGGTGCGCCAGCCGGTCCCGTAGGTGCACGGTGTCCACCACGGTGTCGAGCCACGCGCGGTCCGGCGCGCGGCCGGCGAGCGCGGTGGGCAGGGTGATGTTCTCCAGCGCGGTCAGCGTCGGGACGAGGTTGAACGCCTGGAAGACGAACCCGATCCGGTCCCGGCGCAGGACGGTGAGCCGCTTGTCGTCCAGGGTCGTGAGGTCGGCGTCGCCGATCAGCACGCGGCCCCCGGTGAGCGTGTCGAGGCCGGCCACGCAGTGCATGAGCGTGGACTTGCCGGAGCCGGACGGCCCCATGATCACGGTGAACCGGGCGCGCTCGAACGCGACCGTCACGTCGTCGAGCGCGCGGACCTCGGTGTCGCCCTTGCCGTACACCTTGGTGGCGTGCTCGGCGCGGGCCGCCGCCTCGGTCGCGCCCGCCGCGCCGGTCGCCTTCGCGGTGCCGGTCGGGCCGGTCGCGCCGGCCTCGCCGGCCGCGCCGGTGGGGTGGGACGCGCCGGTCGGGGTGGCCGCGCCGGTGGGGCCGGCCGCGGCCGGCGGGCGGGCCGGGCTCGCCGGGGTCCTGCTCACGTCCGTCTCCTCCGTCGGGTCGCGTCGAACCCTAGGCGCCGCGCGGGCGCGCGGCACCTCCGTTCTCGACCGGCCCGCCGCTCGCTCGGCGGACATTTCGTGACCGGCCGGGGCGAACCCGTCCGGCGTGCGCGGAAAGACGTGACCTAGGTCACGCCGCCCGCGGGGACGTTCGGGAGCGGCGGCACGGTGCCGCCGAACTCGGGGCAGTACGCCTGGAACGAGCACCACCCGCACAGCGTCGACCGCCGCGGCCGCCAGTCGCCGGTCTCGCGGGCGCGTTCGATCGCCCGCCACAGCGCGACCAGCGTCCGCTCGAACCGGCGCAGCTCGTCCTCGTCCGGCCGGTAGTCGACGGTGACGACGTCGCCCAGGTAGATCAGCCGCAGCGCGTCGGGGATCACGCCCTGCGAGCGCCACAGCAGCAGCGCGTAGAACTTGAGCTGGAACAGCGCGCTCGCCTCGTACGACTCCCCGGGCGCCTTGCCGGTCTTGTAGTCCACGACGCGGGTGCGGCCCGCCGCCGAGCGGTCCAGCCGGTCGACGTAGCCGTGCAGCCGCACGCCCAGGTCGGGCAGCTCGTGCTCGACGTAGAGCTCCCGCTCGGCCGGCTCCAGGCGGGCCGGGTCCTCGAGCGCGAAGTAGTTGGCGAGCAGCGCGCGGGCCGAGGCGAGCCAGTCACCGAGCTCGGCCGCCGCCTCGCCCTCGAAGAGCGCCGCGCAGTCCGGCTCCTCCTCGCGCACGCGGTCCCAGGCCGGCGCGAGCAGGTCGTAGGCCCGCTCGATCGTGCGCTCCGCGGCCGGCAGGTCGTAGAGCGCCTCCAGCACGGCGTGCACCAGCGTGCCGCGCGTGGCGTCCCGGGACGGCGGCTCGGGGAGGCGGTCCACGACGCGCAGCCGGTACTTCAGCGGGCACGACTTGAAGTCGCTGCCCCGCGAAGGGCTGAGCGTCGCGAGCGCGGGGCGCTCCTCGAGTGCGGTCATGGGTCCAACCGTAGAAGGGGGGTGTGACAAAAACCCGCAGCCGGGCCGCGTGGCGCCCGATTGTCCCGCCGATCGGGCCCGGGGTCGACGGCGGGTCCACGACCGGCGGACCGGGTCGGCGGCCGGCCCGCACCCCAACCGTGAAGATCGCCACGCGGGGAAGGGATCGCTCGGCTTCACGGAACGAGGTCGACGCCCACCCGGCCGGCACGCGCCGCCGGTCCGTCAGCCGGTGACGGCGGGCCAATACGATCGCCGCATGGTGATGGAGAGCAAGGGCCGCGTCGCGAAGGCGACCCACGTCGGCATCCCGTCGGACCTCACCGAGGAGGAGCACGGGCGGGCGGCGTTCGCCGGGCCGGTGTCGCACCTCTACCGCACGATCCCGGCCACCGCCTGGGTGGACGTGGACGGGCCGCTGCGGCCGAGCGCGTTCGACCTCAACCGCCTGTCCGGGGGCGAGAGCGAGGTCCTCTACAACGACGACCTCCGCGTGCGGGTCGTGCGCTGGCGCGAGCCGGCGCCGTTCGCGTCCCGCAACGCCGACGGCGACGAGATCGCGTTCGTGCACCACGGGACGGGCGTGCTCCAGACGGACTTCGGGCCGTTGCCGTACGAGCCCGGCGACTACCTCGTGATCCCGAAAGGCACCATGCACCGCTGGGTGCCGGAGGACGAGCCGGACACCTTCCTGCTGGTCATCGAGTCCACGGCGCCGGTGACCATGCCCGACTTCGGGCTGATGGGCCGCCATGCCGTCGTCGACCCGAAGGTGCTCGTCACGCCCGAGCCGTGGGACGCGCCGCCCGCGGACTGGACCGGCGACGGCAACGGCCGCTGGCGGGTGCGGGTGAAGCGGCTGCAGGCGTGGACGACGTTCACGTACCCGCACAACCCGTTCACCGCGGTCGGATGGGCGGGCGACCTGGCGCCGTTCCGGCTGCACACCTCCGACATCCGGCCGGTCGTGTCGCCGCGCTACCACCTGCCGCCGAGCGTGCACACGACGTTCCGCTGCGGGCGGTTCGACGTGGCGACGTTCGTGCCGCGGCCGTTCGAGACGGACCCGGAGTCGCTGCGGGTGCCGTTCTTCCACGCGAACGTCGACAACGACGAGGTGATCTTCTACAGCCGCGGCGACTTCTTCTCGCGCAAGGGGATCGGCGAGGGCTGGCTGACGCTGCACCCGCAGGGCGCGCCGCACGGGCCGCAGCCCGGCGCGGCCGAGCGCGCGGCGGCGAAGGACACCGCGGACGAGCTCGCGGTGATGGTCGAGTGCGTGGCGCCGCTGTCGGTCACGAACGAGGCCAAGGAGGCCGAGGACCCGGCGTACACGACGTCCTGGGCGCGCGGGATGGGGCTGCTCGATGCCTGACCAGGGCGACCCGGACGGCCCGCTCGGCGCGCCGCCCCCCGGGCCGGCGCCATCCCGGGCGCTGGGGTGGGGGACCACGATCCTGGCCGCGTCGGCCCTGGTGGCGTGCGTGGCCGGCGCGGTGCGGGCGCCGTCGTCCTGGTGGGGCGTCGCGGCGTGGGCGGCGTTCGTCGGCACGATGGTGGCGCTGCGGCCCGTGGTGCCGGCGCGCTACCGCGCGGGGTGGCTGACGGGCACGGCGTTCACCTCGGCCGCGGCGGCGCTCGGCGCGGCGGCGTACGCGTTCGCCGTGGAGCCGTTCGGGCCGCGGCCGGCGGTCGCGGTGGTGTGCGGGATCCTCTGCGCGGCTGGTCTCGCCGTGCTGTTCGGCGGCAACCTCGCCACGGTCAGGCACTCGCCGAGCGTGGTCTGGTCGCAGCACCCGGACCCGCGCGACCTCGGGCTGCGGGACCGCCCGCCGCGCTGAGCCGCGCCGGGCGGGCGTTCAGCGCACGACGCGGTTGGTCAGCGTGCCGAGCCCCTCGACGGCGAGCGTGACGGTCTGGCCCGGCGCGATCCAGCGGTCCAGGTCGAGCCCGCAGCCGCCGCCGAACGTCCCCGACCCGAGCACGTCCGTCGGGTAGACGTCCTCGTCGGTGCTGACGTGGGCGAGCATCTGCCCGAACGTCCACCGCCGCCCCGCCGTCGTCCCTCGCGACCAGACCTCCCCGTCCACCGCGACGGTCATCTCGTGGTCCGCCTCGGGGTCCCACTCGTCGGCGGTGACGAGCACCGGCCCGAACGACGTGTTGAAGTCCTTGCCCTTCGCCGGGCCGAGCCAGCAGGCCATCTCGTCGCGCTGCACGTCGCGGGCCGACCAGTCGTTCATGACCAGGTAGCCGAAGATCGCGCCCGCCGCCTCCTCGGGCGACCAGTCGCGGCCGCCGCGCCCGACGACCGCCGCGACCTCGCACTCGTAGTCGAGGCGCTCGGTGTACGACGGCCAGCGCACGTCGTCGCCGTCGCCGGAGATCGAGCGGCGGTTCCCCTTGTAGTAGACGGGGATGCGGTCCCACGGCTCGGGCACGGTGCCGCCGCGCCGGGCGGCGCCGCGCTCGACGTGGTCGCGGAACGCGAGGAAGTCGCGCAACGAGTTCGGCGCCCGCAGCGGGGCGAGGAGGCGGACGTTCGCCGGCCGCAGCCAGGCCGGCGCGTCGACGGGCGCGGCCTCGACCAGCTCGGTGACCCGGCGTTGCGTCTCCTCGCTCGCCTCCAGGAGGTCCACCAGGTCGGCCGGCGCGGCCGCCTCGCGGCTCTCCGCCCAGCGGCCGACGTCGAGCAGCCATTCCTCGCCATCGCGGTCGCGGATCGCACCGAGGCGGCCGGCCGTTCCGGAGTCGTCGCTCGTCCACGAGCACCAGCGCACGGTTGCGTCCTCCCTGGGGTCGGGCGGCATCCTGCCACCTACAGCGCCGTACGCGCGGTGCCGACGCTTCCAACGGGGCGACGAGCGGAGGACGGGGATGGCGACGGGTGCGGCTGCCGCGCGCGACCACGCCGACTACGTCGACCCCTCGATGCTGCCCGTGGCCGCGACCGTGCTCGCGCTGGCCGGGGTCCGCGACGGCGAGGTCGTGGTGGACGTGTCCTGCGGGACGGGCCTGCTGACGCACCCGGCCGCGGCCGCCGCCGGGCCGTCGGGGCGGGTGTACGGCGTCGACGCCGACCAGCACGCGCTCGACGTCGCGCGCGGCCGCCGCCCCTCGCCGGTCACCTGGACGCGCGCGTCGTGCGCGGCGCTGCCGTTCGCCGACGGGTCGGTGGACAAGGTGGTCTGCGGCGTCGTGCTGCACCGGCTGCCGGACGTCCGCCCCGTCCTCGCCGAGTGGGCCCGCGTGCTGACGCCGGCCGGGCGGGCCACGGTCGCGGCGTGGGGGGCGTTCCACGCCTCCGCCGCCGAGGACGCCGTGCTGCGCGCGGTCGCCGACCACGGCATCGACCCCTCCTCGTGCGAACGCCGCGTCGCGCTGCTCCGTGACGGCGCCCCCCACGACGGCGGGGCGCTGCCGGCACTGCTGGACGACGCCGGGCTGCGGGTCACGCACGCCGCCGAGAACGAGGTCACCGTGCCGTTCGTGGGGGCGGCCGCGTTCGCCCGGTGGCGGCTGTCGCTGCCCCGCGCCGCGGCCGCGCTGGCCGCGGCCGGCTCGGCCGCCGACGTGGACGCGTTGCGCTCCTCGGTCGTCGAACGGGCGGCCGCGCTGCACGGCGCCGGACCCGTCCTCGTGCACGCCGGCATCCACTACGCCACCGCGTCCCGGCGCTGACCCGCGTCTCTGTCACACCCCCGCCGTAGCATCGGGTCATGACACCGACGCCGAGCCCCGCCACGCGCACCGGCGCGCGCCGCGGGCTGCCGCTGGGCCGGCCGTTCGGCGTCCCCGTGCACCTCGCGCCGAGCTGGGTGGTCGTCGGCGTGCTGATCACGTACTCGCTCGCGCCGATGTTCTCCCACCCGTACGGCCCGCGGCCCGGCCACTACGTCGCCGCGGCCGTCGCGGCCGTGCTGTTCGCCGGGTCCGTGCTGGCGCACGAGCTGGGGCACGCGGCGGTGTCGTTGCGGCTGGGCATCCCGATCCGGCGGATCACGCTCTACCTGTTCGGCGGCGTCGCCGAGATGGAGCGCGAGCCGCCGTCGGCCGCGGGGGAGTACCTCGTCGCCGTCGCCGGGCCGCTGGTGTCGATGCTGCTGGCCGGCGGCACGGCGGTCGTCGCCCGCTCGACCTCCGACGTCACGAACGTGCACCGGATGGCCGCCTACCTGGCGCTGACCAACGCCGTCCTCGCCGTGCTCAACCTGCTGCCCGGCCTGCCGCTCGACGGCGGCCGCGTGCTGCGCGCCGCCGTCTGGGGCGTCACCGGCGACCGCGACGCGGGCACGCTCGCCGGCGTGCGCGGCGGGCAGGGGCTGGCGCTGGTGGCGTTCGCGATCGGGTTCCTGCGGATCGGGGCGGGGGACCCGTACGGGCTGTTCGAGCTGGTCGTGGGGGCGTTCCTGTGGCTGAACGCCACCGCCCTCGGCCGCCGCACGGTGGCGTTGCGCCGGGTCGGGCGCGTGGACGTCGGGGCGCTGGCCCGGCCGGCGTTGCTGGTGGACGCGGCGATGCCGCTGTCGGAGGCGTTGCGGCGGGCCGTGGAGTCGGGGCGGCGGCTGCTCGTCGTGGACGCGTACGGCGTGCCGGCCGGGGTCATCTCCGGCCAGGCCCTCGCGGCGGTGCCGGAGCGGCGGCGGCCGTGGGTGAGCGTCGCCGACGTGGCGCGGCCGCTGGAGCCGGGGCTCGTGCTCGACGCCGGCCTGGACGGCGAGCGCCTGCTCGACCGGCTGCGCGCCACGCCCGCGACGGAGTACCTCGTCACGGCCGCGGACGGCAGCGTGGCGGGGGTGCTGTCCGCGCACGACGTGGCGCGGGTGCTCGACGGGACGGAGACGCCGTGATCGTGAAGCTGCGCAACCCCGACCGCGAGGTCACCGTCGCCGGGCCGCGGCGGGTGCGCGACCTGCTGGTGGAGGTCGGGCTGCATCCGGACGCGGTGCTGGTGATCCGCGGCCGCGAGCTGCTCACCCGGGAGGACACCGTGGAGGACGGCGACACCGTCGAGGTACGCCCGGTCATCTCCGGCGGCTGACCGCGCGGCCGGGACGGCTGACCGCGCGGCCCCGCCGGCCGGCGCGCGGGGGTCGCGGCCGTCCACGGCTCGGCCAGCGCTCCCGTTCTGTGAAGATCACCACGCGGGAAGGGTGCCTTCCGGGCTGCACAGAACGGGCTCCCGCCCCGCCCCGCCCCGGCCGGCGGGGGCGCGGGCGCCGCGCCGGCCGCGCGGCGCG